>CANGHE010000289.1 GCA_947453545.1 Flavobacteriia bacterium | reverse complement strand
GGTAAATTCTTGTACGTGTACAGAAATTTCACCTACTTGTGTTTTAAATACATATCCTTTAACACCAACGAAATCACCTAAATCGATTAATTTTTTGAATACGTCGTTGTATAAGGTTTTATCATCGTCTGGACAGATTTCGTCACGGTTAAAATATACTTGGATACGACCTGTTGCATCTAATAATTCAGCAAACGAAGCCTTACCCATAATACGTTGACTCATCATACGTCCTGCGATACAAACTATTTTACCGTCTTCAAAATTTTCTTGAATATTAGTTGCTGTATCTGAAACAGGGTAAAGAGCCGCTGGGTATGGTTCGATACCTAATTGGCGTAGTTTATCTAATTTTTCTCTACGTTGAATTTCTTGTTCTGAAAGTTCGATTGCACTCATTGTCTTCGTTGCTAATAATTTTGCCACAAAGATAAAATATTCTTGGCATTGGGAAAGGGATTGAATAGAAGTATTAAATTTGTTTTTACTTGATAGAAGTCTATGCGTAAATTAATTTTTTTCTTGTTTGCCTTTGTATTGGCAATTTCTCTTTTGAGTTTTGATTCACAGGAAAAAAATAAGCTGTTTCGACAAGGAGACATCATTTTTCAAACATCTCTTTCTGCTCAAAGTCAAGCAATTCAATTAGCGACTAAATCCAACTACTCGCATTGTGGAATTATATTCAAAGAAGGAGAAAACATTTTTGTTTATGAAGCAGTACAACCGGTAAAGAAAACGCTTTTAAAAGATTGGATTAAGCGTGGAAAAAATCAACAGTATGTAGTCAAGAGGTTAAAAAAACCGAATCTCCTTGAAAGTGAGGCATCTATCGCTACATTGAAAAAAGAAGTCACCAAATTACTAGGAAAGAAATACGATATTTATTTTAATTGGTCAGACGATGCTATTTATTGTTCTGAATTGATTTGGAAGGCTTATAAAAGAGCACTGAATGTTGAACTTGGAAAGTTAGAAAAACTAAGTGATTTTGATTTAAGTAATCCAGTTGTAAAAAAGATAATTGCACAACGATATGGGAAAAACATTCCATTGAACGAATCTGTTATATCACCAGCACGTGTATTTGAAAGTGATTTGTTAGAAGAGGTGAAGTTGCCTAAAATTTAGATAGTTGTAGATGCAAAAAAAGTTTATTTCGAATTTAGTATGGATGGTTTTTTTCAATTTATTGATTAAGCCATATGCTATTTTTGGAATTGACGCTGAGGTACAAAATAGGGTAGGAACAGAAGAATATGGGATGTATTTTACGCTATTGAATTTTTCCTATTTGTTCAATATTATTCTCGATTTAGGTATAACCAATTATAATACGAAGTATGTTGCTCAACATCCGAACTTAGTGAAAAGATATATTGGTAATATTATTACTTTGCGTTTGGTGTTGTTGGTTGCCTATGTAGTATTAAGTGTGCTTATAGCCTACTTCTTAGGGTACAATGCAAGACAAATGTGGTTCGTATATTTATTAATATTCAATCAGTTTTTAATCAGTGTAATTTTATTTTTTCGCAGTTATTTCGCAGGACTTTTATTGTTCAAATGGGATATTCTCTTATCCATTTTAGATCGTATTTTATTAATTGGTTTCGTTGCTTTTTTATTGTATTCGCCGGTCATACAGACCAAATTTAAGATCGAATGGTTTGTTTATGCACAATCCCTTTCTTTTTTAATTTCTGTGTTAGTAGCCGTATTTTTAGTTTTTCTTCGAATTGGCCTGCCTCGTTTGCACTGGGGTAAATCATTCAATTTGGTGATTTTACGCAAAAGTTTTCCCTATGCTCTTTTGATTTTATTAATGATGATGTATACGCGTGTTGATGCGATGATGATTGAGCGATTGCATATTTATGGCAACAAACAAGTGGGGATATACGCCCAAGGATTTCGTATGCTTGATGCTAGTTTTATGTTTGTGATGCTTTTTTGTAATTTGTTGCTGCCAATGTTTGCGCGTTTAATTCAGGAAAGAAAAAGTGTTGTTCCTTTATTAGATACAGCGAGTAAACTGTTAGTGGCCTTTACTTCTGTTATGTCCTTGACTTGCTTTGCTTTTGCTTATTTTATACTAGATTTAATTTATGTACACGATGTGATTTTAGTAGTTCCAACTTTTCAATTATTAATGTTAAGTTTTATACCAACATCAATAGTTCTTGTTTATGGAACTTTACTTACTGCGAATGGCAATTTAAAACGATTGAATATTTTATCATTCATTGGTTTGTTAATGAACATATTACTCAATTTTATGTTTATTCCTAAACACGGAGCATTTGGTGCGGCAGTAGCCACTTTAAGTACACAATCGTTGATTGCCATTATCTATTTTGTAAGTGTTTGGAAACAGTTTGAATTTCAATTTTCTTGGAAAGAAAGTGCACGCTATTTGTTTTACGCAACCTATTGTTTAACAATGTATTGGTTTTCCACTTGGATTAAACTAAAAGAATATCAATTTCTGTTCTTTGTTGTCAGTTTAATCCTTGGTAATTTTGTCTTTGGGTTGATACCAATTAGGGCTTTGGTCACGTCATTTAAAAAAGAATAATTATGGAAATGTCATACTCTCGTTATTTTGTCAAGTTGAATTGGATTACCTTGATTTTTATTTATTTGGTGATTATTGCTGGAAGTTTTGTTCGTATTACAGGTAGCGGAATGGGATGTCCCGATTGGCCAAAATGTTTCGGACAGTACATACCACCAACAGATGAAAAAACGTTGCCTGCTGATTACAAAGATATTTATGCATCTAAAAGAGGTAAGAAAATTGAACGTTTTGCCTCAATGCTTGAAAAAGTAGGTTTTTCTGATGTTGCTATTAAATTAAGGACAGATAAAACAGCTTTGATTGAGCAAGATTTTAATCCTAAGAAAACGTGGACAGAATATGTAAATCGTTTGGTAGGTATGTTTGTCGGATGGGGAGTTTTATTGATATTTATTGCCGTACTGCGTAAATATAGGACACGTAAATTAGTATTGTTATCTACCATT
>CANGHE010000288.1 GCA_947453545.1 Flavobacteriia bacterium | reverse complement strand
TGAGGAAGTCAAATTATTAAAAGAGTTATTGCTTAGTGTTGGCAAGGATAGCAAACTAAAAGATTCCATATTAAAAAAAATATATTTTAAATCTGAAATTGCAATTCATGGCAATCACATATTAAAAGCGCATCTAGGAAAAATAGTTGAGAAATTAAGTGATGCAATACAGAATGAAAAAAGGGTAATCCTAAAAGATTATCATTCTGCAAATTCACAAAAGATTTCTGATCGACAAGTTGAACCTGTAACTTTTAGTGACAACTATAATTCTTTAATAGCATTTGAAGTTGAGACAGGTGAAAACAAATATTTTAATATTGAACGAATAACAGAAGTAATAGAATTAAATACAAATCAAGAGTTTCTAGAAAAGCATAAAACTGACAAACTTGATATATTTGGTTTTAGCGAATTAAATGGAGAAAAATTTTATATTGAATTAAGATTAACATTAAGAGCTTATCTTATTTTAAAAGAAGAATACCCATTAGTCAAACCTTATGTAAAAAAAGAGTCAAATAAAGAGTCGTATCTTTTAAAATGTAGTGTAAATAATCCGAAAGCAATCACAAGGTTTATTTTAGGATTTCCCCAAGATGTTGAAATTATTGGTTCGGAAAAATATAAATCATTTATTAATTTAACTCACAAATTGTAATATGATATTAAATTAAGTTATCGCTATAGCATTAGCAATTTAGATAACTTTGATATAAATTTACATTCTAATTGTGTAATTTCATTTACAGCCTAATTTAATTATTATGATTTTTCCTGAAAAATTTACTAAAACTGACGAGCCAGCAGAAGAAAAAGTTTTCAAAGCTTTATCAAAATTACCTGACTCCGATTTTACAACATTTTTCAGTCAAGAATTTACTGCTATTAATTCTAGAGAAAAAAATGAATATGAAATTGATTTTATTGTTGTTGACCATCGCAATAATAAACTAAATGGCATATTAGTTATTGAGGTTAAAGGAGGAAACATAGTGTTTAATGGTGCTACTCAAGCATGGTTGCAAAACGGACGTGAAATGAAAAAAGCACCTAATAAACAAGCTTCATCAGCGATGAATAACTTAGTTTCGCGCTTTAGATTTCTTTCACTAAATATTCCTTTTCATTGGGCATTATGGTTTCCAGATATTCAAATCAATCCAAATGAGTGGCTTCCAACAGCTGTATCTAAAGATAGAGTATTAGACTCAAATTCTGTTAATTATTGTTCAGAATCTATTCCATTTCTATTTGATGATATTATTGAAAAAAATCAAAAAGAAGGAGCTCCTTATTCTGACTTCTTGAAATTAAAAGATATTTTACTTCGCAGTGTTGGTTTTTTTAAACCACTTCATAAAGAATTTGAAGAAAATGAAAATACCTTCAAAAAACTTACTGAAAACCAGGGAAAAATTTTTAAATATATAGATATTAACCCAAACATATGCGTTCAAGGTCCTGCTGGATCAGGCAAAACATTTATCGCTTTTAATAAAGCAATAGAGTTTGCAGAGAGAGGAATGAAAATAATGTATGTATGTTTTAATAAGACTTTAGCAACCGAATTAAGACATCGTTACAGAAATTTAAACATGCCTAGGGAATTTGAAATAGAATTTACCAATTTTCATTTTTGGGCACTACGTATTGCAGAGCAAAACCCAACTTATAAAAAAGAAAAAGCAGATGAAGAATTCTTTAATACATACATTCCAAACAAAGCTAAAGAAGTCATCACAGAAGCAACTTATGACGCAATTATAATAGATGAAGGCCAAGATTTTAGAGAAAACTGGCTAGAATTATTAAATAAAGTATTAAAAAAAGAGGGAAGATTTTTGTTTTTTATGGATGAAAATCAAGATATTTTCGAAACATTTAAAGGGGTGCCAAATCATAGAAGTGTTACTAAATGTCATTTAGAAGAAAATTGTAGAAACACAAAGCTTATAATAGAAAAACTTAGAGAAACTCTTCCAAATGCTACTATGGTTCCAATGGAAGGCACACCTGATGGTCAACCTATTTTAAATATTAACTTCAAAAACAATAATGAGCAAATAGCTGAATTAGACAAGCAAATAAAATCTCTATTAGATAAAGGCATTAGACCAAATCAAATAATTATTTTAACTAACAATTCAGAAGATGGTTCTAGTCTAAAAGGCGTCAAAACACTTGGAGAAAAAAAACTTATTAGTACCTATGATAGAGAATATGGTAGGGATACTAATTGTATTGCTCAAACCACAATAAATGTTTTTAAAGGATTAGAAGCTGATATAATATTTATTTTAGATGCACAAAACATTAGTAACAGAAATAATTTTTACACGCAAGCAAGTCGTGCAAAGCAACTTCTTTATATCTTTACTCAAATAAAATAATTGATGAATAACTTACCACAATACTTAGATGCTGCTGCAACTACACCTGTAGATAAAAGGGTGTTAGATGCTATGTATCCTTATTTTTCAGAAGTATTCGGTAATGCATCAAGCAATCATATTTATGGATTAAAAGCAAAAAAAGCTATTGAAATTGCAAGAAGCCAAGTTGCCAAATTAATAAATGCTGATAGCAAAGAAATACTATTTACATCTGGGGCAACTGAATCTATCAATCTTGCATTAAAAGGATTTGTTGAATCAAATAATGAAAAAGGAAATCATATCATTACTGTTAAAACAGAGCATAAAGCAGTGCTTTCTACTTGCGAATACCTAGAAACAAAAGGATTTGAAGTCACCTATTTAGATGTTGATAAAAATGGCTTAATTTCTTTAATAGATTTGAAAAATGCAATAAAGGAAAATACCATACTAATTGCCATCATGTATGTTAATAATGAAATTGGAGTTATACAACCAATAGCTGAAATTGGTATTATTGCTCAGGAACATAATATTTGCTTATTTTGTGATGCTACACAAGCAGTTGGCAAAGTAACAGTTGATGTTTTGGCTGATAATATTGACATGCTCTGTTTTAGTGGACACAAATTAAATGGGCCTAAAGGTATTGGTGTTTTATACAAAAAAAGCAATATAGAGCTAACCCCTCTTTTACATGGAGG
>CANGHE010000287.1 GCA_947453545.1 Flavobacteriia bacterium | reverse complement strand
AATGGGTAGAGGTGATAAATTCCTTCGTTTGTTGGTCGAACAAATAAAAATCTTATCCCTAATCACATCCATCTCAATAAGTCCTTGATAATCCCTTTTCCCCAATCACTATTTTCAAATAGCTTCGTAATTTTTTCTTTAAAAGCTTGTAAGGTCATTACATTTTTTCGCTTTACTGGAAGTTGGAGTTGATCTATTTCAATCGTTTTGGATTCAACTGATTGAGCAAAATACACAACGCTTCCATCTTCGGTTGCCAATCCTAGAATAGCCCCAGGAAGTCCAGTAATTCCTTCTGGTCCGATTTCAGGAAAAATAGCTTCTGTAAACCAAGCGTAAATACGTGTTGTATCATCTTTTTGCCAAATGGCTTTACGACAATTGTAATTGGCAATCATTCGCTTTTGATCTGTGATTTTCCAGTTTCGTTTTGGGAGTGTGTCTTCAACAAAGAGGTACTCACCTGAAACATCAAAACGTATAAGTCTCTTTTTTGTGTTTAGTTGGTCTAAATAACTGTTTGATCTAGTCCAATAACTCATATAAGAAGATGTTGCATCGATGGAAGGACCGAAATGAGCGAGAGTGTCATTGAAGTTCAAGGTGAAGAGGTCGGTTTTAATCTTCGGAACTTCCCATTTTTCAAAGTTCTCGACCATATCGGGATATTTTTTATGCAAATTTGTTTTGCGTTCATATTGGATAGTTCCAGAATGTATCTGTCCAAAGAGGCTCATTGACGAAACCAAAGCCAAGAGCAGCAGCCAATTATTCTTCTTCATCTGATTTCGCAATTGTAGGTTTAAAACGATAAGTTAAGCGGCAAAGAAAATACCTTGCTATTAAGTTACTTGTGTAATCAGTTATCTGATTGTAAGTTACGCTTCTAGATATTTGTATGTTTTGGTTTAGTAAGTCGTTTCCTTCCACACTAACGACAAGATTTTTCTTTTTTAAGAAATTTTTTGAAAGCGCAGCTCGAATCAAGGTTCTATTTAAGTTGTAACCTTCAAATCGTCCTGTGTTTTTCAATTGATTTATAGATGATTCAACCGTTATGCCAACAACTGGAATAGTCCAAGAAATAAAAAATTCATTCGTAAATTGGAGGTAATTTGTTTTAGTTGAAAATTGATTGGAGTAAGAGCCGTTCATTTGTGAGGAAGTTCCAATGGCCTGATTCAATGAAACTGATGATGTCAACGAAATGCTGAATGTGTCTGTGTAATAATTGATACCTAAATCTGGCTTAATCTGATTTTGTCTTGTAATAAGCGCTAATTGATTGACAAAGTTGGTCTTTTTAGTGCTACTTACTTCTAAACCGGAACTTAGGTATAATTTATATTTTGGAATAGAAATACGGTAGTTTACCGAAGAACTAAAATTTTGATTTCCGTCTACATTGATGTATTGTGTGACACTTCTACCTAAACTATCATACGTTATTGAAGAGGCAATATCTTGTTGAGTAAGTGAAAAATTAGTGTTCAAAAACAAATATCTTCCTTTTAAGTTGTTAAATCGATTTACATTGAAATAGAATGTATTAGCGAATGTTGGTTGAAGGTTGAGATTACCAATTGTGCGAGCATTCGGATTCATGTTGTTTAATACGGGTTGCATTTGCTCGATGCTGGGTGTGTTGGATGTTGTTGTATAACTTAAATAAAAATTCGCAGCGTTCTTTTTCTTAAAACTATACGTAAGATAGGGTAAGAGAACATTATTATGTTGTGTAAATACTTCTTTTGTTATTTTATTGGTATTGTCAATGGATAAATAACGAAGGTTAGATCCAAGAATAAAGGAGTGAGAGCCTGATTTTCGTGTAAAGCTCAGTTTCCCTTTATGAATGATTTGATTTTTGGAGAAATTACTCGTGAAGAGATCGTTTGTAATGTAATTTTGATTGACAATATCCTGAGTTAATTTATTATTACTTGATGTGTACAAAGAATGTTGATATTCAAAATTAATATTGGTTTTACTCGTGAGAGGTTCAGAATGGAAAAGGGTAATACTATGATTGTAATTAGTAAGAGCAATGTTATTTTCTTGATTTTGTTTTGAACTATCTATTTGATTGTTGATGTTTAAAAATTGAATGTTTCCTAATTCATTATCCCGTTTATAATAGTTAGTTAAACTGATAGTAGATTCACGTTTCTTAGTCAAATATAACTTTTCAACATTGATTGTATTTGAAAATTGCATACTCGTATTTCTCTCAGAACTAAAATTAATACTGTTTCTGAATGCATTTAATGACTGGTTTAAGTATTGTGTTGAGTTTGTTGTTTTATAGGTAGTTTCATCAAATTGCAAAGTAGGTTCAATTTCAATCTTTGTCAAAGAATCGAATTTAATTTTATTAAAGGAACGGATAATGTGTTTTGTTGTTGCGTTTTTATTGTCTGTTAATTGATTATCATAGTAATTAGAATCTGCAAATACATATTGGGTTTTTGCTTCTTTTTTACTTATTACAGTTGCTTTATCTATATTGTAAGAGATGGAAAAATCATTTTGTTTTTTCTTTCCATAGGCAATTTTGTAATTCGTACCCGTTTTTAAATTCTGAGGTATCCCGTCCACGTTGTCTGTGGGAGTTTCTGTAAGGTTGTATTCGTATTGATCTTCCCACGAAAAACCTGCCCGAGGTGTGTTATTGAGTAATAAATAACTAGATAGATTGTTTTTATTTTTGAAACGATTGTAGAGTATTTCTGCTTCGTAAAACTTCGTTCCATCAGAAGCAACCGAGGACTTTCCAAAATATCCTTTTTTTGCTTCTTCTTTTAGAGTAAGATTCACGATTTGTTTTGTTGCGTCACCACTTTCACCTACTTCTTTCTTTTCATATACTTGTACTTGTTGAACTGCATTTGCTCCTAAATTACGAGTAGCAACAGTTGGATCAGCACCGAAAAATTCATCTCCATCTACATAAATATGATCTACATCTTTGCCTTGAAAGGTTATCTTTCCTTTTCCATCTACGTGTACCCCAGGTAATTTTTTGAGTAAATCTTCAACGACAGCATTTTCTTTTACTTTGAAAGAGTCAGCTACAAAAACCAAGGTATCTCCTTT
>CANGHE010000286.1 GCA_947453545.1 Flavobacteriia bacterium | reverse complement strand
GGTAAAGCGAAAGGAAAAGCAGAAATTGAAGACTTATTAACGCGTATTTTAGAGTTTACGCGTGGCAAACGTCATTTCATTACCAATACCTATATTGAGTTAAATGGTGATATCGCCTATGCTCAAAGTTATTTATTAGTCGTTGACGCAATTGAATCTACCGATATCAAAATGACTGGTGTATATCACGATACCTTTGTGAAAGAGAATGATCAATGGAAAATACATACACGCAAATTGATCGTTGATTTGAGTATGTAAGTGTTGGTTTGGTTTTTTCATTTGAGACTCATTCGTAATCCAACGTTTATTATTTTATACAGATTGCTTTTAAACACGCTTAGTAATCATTTCACATTGCGTTTCTCTAGTTTTATTAAAAATTCAGAGCATATTTTTTATTTTATAACTACTAAATTAAGTGTATTTTTGTTAAATTAATTTGAATAAAACTTACTTATGAAAATATTGAAATTTTTCTTTTTTGCAATAATAATAATAGTTATAAATTCTTGTAAAAAAGAAAACGTAAATAGTACAACAAATAATCCCACCTATTTTATTAGTTTTAATGATGGTATTATTAATAAAACGTACGACGCAAGCGTAATACCTTATAGTTTTTGGTCTGGATTAGTTTCTTGCGGACCTCAAGTAAATTTAAAAGAACCTAATGTTGGAATTAATGGTGAATTCGACTTCAAAATTTTTTTAAAACTACCAAAAGATTCTGCTAGCTTAATGAATTTTAAATTAGGAAATTATCAAGTTTTTGAATATAATTCATCACAAACTTTATATACAGCAGAACCGTTTAATAATCCTCCATCGATAGGATCAGCTACAGGAGGTGTGAAATACGCTAAAAATACTCCTATATACACTAGCAACAATTCAAATAATTCAAACAATTCTATTAATAGAATCAATAAAATAACTTTTTTAGATAGAGTTTTTGACAATATTTATAATACTTATTTTGACAGATTTATTATTGAGGGAGAATACAAGATAAATTGCAACCAACAAAATGGTACAAATCAAAAAACTTTCAGCGGTAATTATAAATTTTTGATGGAAGTATTTAGTAAATAATTCTAAATGAATTTTTATTCAATTAATTCTTGTTTAATATTTTATCTCCTAAACACAATACACGCAATAATTAAAGTATTCTTGTGTATGTGTAAAAGGTACATCCGGGTTGTAAATCTCTTCCAACAAACTACTTAATACCTTTGGGAATAATTCAATCACCTTTGGCATATCTATTTCAGGTGCTTGCATAAGGAAGGGACTTTCTTTCAGGTTAACAAGAGATACGATTGCACTTTCTTTCGGAATGCGATGATACTTTTTATAGTATAGAAAACTATATAGCATCAATTGGAAAAAGTGTTTACAATCAATAGAAAGTTGTACTAAAAATTCTTCATCACTTCCTGTCCACTTGGCTTTTGATGCCTTACCTACATCCTCTTTTTTTACTTTTCCGGTCTTATAATCTACTATGCGTATTTCGTCATTGATAGAGTCAATTCTATCTGCAAAACCTTTTAGTTTAACTATTTTTTTAGTACCATAAATATCTACTTCAATTTCTTGAATAAATTCTTCTTCAAGTGCTTCAATTACAATACCTTGATTTGTCTCTTTTAATTTTTTTCTTTCAGTGGCTAAATATCGTTTTGTCAACTCTAATGCCATAGTAAAACTAAGGTAATTTTTTCCTTTCGAATAGGCCTCTGGGTTACCATCAAAAAATGAACTAAATTTTTCGCGCATCAACAGTTCATATTTCTTTTCCATTCGTTCGATATCTTCCACAAGAATTTTTGGTGGTGTTGGACTTATTAATTCACCCTTGTCGTTTCGTTTGCAAAATGGACGGTATAAATCTTCTAATACTTCGTGAACAAAAGTTCCTAATTGATTACTCTCAATGGATTCGTCGACTTTTTCTTCTTCACCAAACTTCAAGAGATATTTGTAGTAAAAATCTAAGGGACAACTAATAAACGTTTTGATAGCACTGGCTGAAATTCCAGAAGCGAGCATCTCATCCAATCTATTTACAATTTCTGGTGTTTTGGGAATAGACTTAGTTGTTGTCACTGAATTTTTATCGTCAAGGGTGTAATAGCGTTTGTGGTATTTAAAGTTTGAATTGTGTCTGGCAAGTTCTAATTCGAGTTGCATCAAATACCTACTTGGTTCATTGGTATTCATTCCTTCACTCGATGCAGAGTAGGTGATATACATTGTATCACATTGGTGCAATAATCGGTAAAAGTGATGGGCAAATAATCCTTGTTTGTCTCGTGGAAGTGGCAGATTCAAATGTTTCCTTAAATCCATTGGTATCAATGTTTGAATGGGATTGGTAGGTGGCATTTTCCCTTCGTTCATACCAACTACAATGATAGTTTCAAAATCAAGTAAACGTGTTTCAAGTAGCCCCATTATTTGTAGTCCCTCCATTGGATTTCCATAATAGGCCATCGTATCTGTCATCCATTCTTGATTAAACAATGTTCGGAAGGTACGGAGTAGCATCGGAGGAAAATTCTCGTGTACACAATGTTGGAAGTCTATGATAGCGCTATCAAATCCTTGAATGATCGCCTTTTCAAATGTATGTTTTTCTGAAAGGTGTCCGTAGATTAAATGATTTAGACCACGTATACTTTCCATTGCTGTTTTCCACTGTTGTTTCCACGGCGTATACATAATTTTTAAGATAGCATCTATCTTTGATGATACCCTGATTTTTTCCGGGTTTTGAAAAACAGTATTGTATTTACGCATTGTTTTTTCTTTCTCACGTATATTATTCGCCTCTTCTTCATTCAGTATAGAACTGATAAAGGGATGGTTCCAAAATGAGGTAATATCTTTATGATAAACAATCGCTCGTCCGTATTTTTCTATTCCCTCTTGAATTTTGAAAACTAAATCAATCCAAGTGCGCATAGAACTGTTTTTCAGTGGCAATCCTAAGGTAATATTTGCTTTACCTACATTTTTAGGTATATTGTTTAACAAGGGAACAATTAAGCTTTCATCTGCCAGTAATACAAGGGTTTTTTCTAGGGTATC
>CANGHE010000285.1 GCA_947453545.1 Flavobacteriia bacterium | reverse complement strand
TATGAATCGATTGATTATCGTTTTCTTTCTTGGCTGACCATGATTATTTTTCAAGATAATCGCACAAAGTACAGGAGTCAATGTTAAAGCGACGATTCCAGAAATGACAATGGAAGAGGCCATTGTAATCGAGAATTGACGGAAGAAAACTCCGACTGGACCAGTCATAAATGCTACTGGAATAAATACAGAAACCATCAACAAGGTAATGGCAATAATGGCACCACTGATTTCTCCTAATACTTTTTTAACGGCTTGAAAAGGGGATAAATGCTCTTCTTCCATTTTAGCATGAACGGCTTCAACGACAACAATCGCATCATCGACGACAATCCCAATAGCAAGTACAAGAGCAAATAAGGTAATCAAATTGATGGTTAAACCGAAAGCTTGCATTACAAAGAAAGCACCAATCAATGAAACGGGTACAGCTATGATTGGTATCAGAGTAGAACGCCAATCACCAAGAAATAAAAACACAACTAATGCAACTAAAATAAATGCATCTCTCAATGTGTGAATTACTTCGTCGATAGAAGCATCTAAAAAGTTGGATACATCATAACTAATTTCATAATCCATTCCAGGAGGGAAATCTTTTTTCATTTCCTCCAATTTTTCTTTGACTCTCGCGATTACCTCAACTGCGTTACTGCCATATGTTTGATTTAACATGATGGCGGCAGATGGAAATTCATCTTTATTGGAATAAATATCGTAGTACTCACTTCCTAATTCAACATCAGCTATATCCTTTAATCGTAGCACTTCCCCATTTGGATTCGCTTTAATAATAATATCTTTGTATTCCTCTGCTTCGCTGTATCTCCCTTTATATGTTAAGACATATTCAATCGATTCAGAACGTTTGCTATCAGCCCTTCCTAAACGACCAGGAGAACCAATTACACTTTGTTCATCAATTGCCTTCATTACTTCATCAGAGCTAATATTATAGGCTCGCATTCGATCAGGATTCAACCAAACACGCATAGCATATTGTCTACTCCCAAGAATTTTAGCTAAACCAATACCGTTTACCCTTTGTAATTCAGACAACATGTTGATATAGGCATAGTTGTATATAAACTTCATATCAGCATCGGAAGTGTCCTTACTGTATAAATTGACATACATTAACATACTTGGAAGTAAACGTTGAACTACAATTCCTTCCAACTGTACAAGTTTAGGTAGTCGCATTTTCATCTGTTCAATTCTATTTTGAACATTTACAAGTGCTTGATTTGGATCTTCTCCTAAATTAAATACGATTTGAATATTTGCTTCACCTGAACTTGCAGCAGTTGAAAACATATATTTCATTCCAGGAACACCATTGATTGCTTGCTCTAAAGGAATAAGAACTGAATTGGCTAATACGGTTGAACTTGCTCCAGGATAAGAAGCATAAACCACAACCATCGGTGGTGCGATTTCAGGGAATTGTGATTTCGGTAATGAATTGATAGACAGAAGTCCAACAAATACAATTACAATAGATAACACAATTGCTAAAACGGGTTTTCGAATAAATCTAGTAAACATATTTTCTAATTTTTAGTGTGAATAGCTTTACTCGGCATGTAATTGAAGTTCTTTAATAGCCATTTTTGGGTCTTGGAACTTGCAATTGATTTTTTGGTTTTCAGTAACTTTTCTTAATCCTTCTAAAAGAATTTTATCTTTTGCTTTTAAATTCGGCTTAACGACATATAAATCAGGTAATTCAGCTACAATTGAAATTTTTCTTGAATGAATAACATTGTTTTTATCTAATACATAAACATATTTCTTATCCAATACTTCGAATGTTGCTTTTTGTGGGATAATCATCGCATGTTTCAATGGAACATTCACAACAATATTTCCTGTTTCGCCATGTCGTAATAGTTTTTTAGGATTTGGAAAGGTTGCCCTGAAAGCAATGTTTCCAGTTTCGTTGTTAAAATCAGCTTCAATTGTTTTTACTTCTCCATCATAATCATAAATCTCTTGATTTGCCATTAATAATTTAACTTTTAATGGTTTATCACTAATTAATTTGGTTTGATAATCTAAATATTCAGCTTCAGGAACATTGAAATAAACCCACATTTGACTGTTGTCTGAAAGGGTCGTTAACAAATCTCCTTCATCTAATAAACTTCCCAATCGAACTTGAAAACGATCCATAAATCCATCGAATGGAGCGCGAATTTCAGTAAATCCTAGACGGACTTCAGCTAAAGATAATTCAGCTTTCGCTTTGTTGAATTTTGCTTTTGTCAATGCTAATTCATTTTGAGAAACCACATTTTTCTCGGCCAGCTGTTTTGTGTTAATGTATTCAATTTCAGCATAATTTGCTTCTGCATGAGCTCTTTCCTTTTCAGCTCTATAAACCATTGGCATAATCTGAAACATCAATTGCCCTTTTTTTACAAATTGTCCTTCGTCAACATATATATGCTGAAGATAACCACGTTCAAGAGCTCTTAACTCTATGTGACTAATTGAACGAATTTGGCACACGTATTCCTTTGTAATTAGGGTGTCTTTTATCAACGGATTGGTTGATATAAAGATTTCTTCTTTTCCTGTTTCTTCAACTTTTGTGTTACAGCTTATTAAGCATAATAACGCTAAAACGAGTGTGTACATTTTTATTTTAAACATGATTTTTTATTTTGATTTTAGACAAATATCTGTAATCACATCTTTCCTTTTTCATTTATAAAGCTTATTTTAATTATTAATATTTTTTATGATTTACTCTAATTTTATAGAAATTGTTTATTATTAATTTTTTATAAAACATTGATTTTTAGTATTTTGATGTTGTTTAAAAACTCGTTGAATTTTATCTAATTAATTATTTAACTTCTATCAATTTGGAAGTTTAGTAGGATGTCGTTAACAATAATATAACTAAAATTGACCAGAAGAAATTTGATTCAAGACCGAAAGTGCCAAGATTTCAAGACTTATTTAAAGTAAAATTATTATTCGCCATTTTTATTAAAGATAAAATTGAATATTTGTCTAATGTTTAGTGCATAAAGTCTAACATCTATTGTCTAATATCTAAAGTCCAGCATCTAATTCATAAGTCTTTCTTCTTTTAGTCTTGTATCTTAAAGTCTAAACACTATTTTTGTTACTCTTCAT
>CANGHE010000284.1 GCA_947453545.1 Flavobacteriia bacterium | reverse complement strand
CAAAGACGATAAACAGGCAAAAAAATACGTATTTCATTTTAACTCATTTTTAAAAATGCTACTTCTTTATCAGTCAAATGACGGAAAAATCCACGAGGCAAATCTTTTTTAGTCAACCCAGAAAATTGAACTCTATCCAATCGTACCACTGTATAACCAAGTGATTCGAACATACGACGCACAATTCTGTTTTTTCCAGAATGAATTTCAACGCCCACTTCTCTACTTCCCGTATTTGGGATGTATTCTGCTTTATCACAAGCAATCTTTCCATCCTCTAAATGGATTCCTGTACGCAGTTTTTCAATATCCTCGTGTATAACCGCTTTATGTAATTCCACGTGGTAGATTTTTGTTGCTTTGTAACGAGGGTGAGTCAATTTTTTCGCTAAATCACCATCATTAGTAAATAAAAGAACACCTGTTGTATCTCTATCCAAACGACCTACTGGGTAAATTCGTTCACGACACGCTTTACGTACCAAGGACATTACCGTTTTACGTCCTAATGGATCATCCATCGTAGTGATAAAATCTTTCGGTTTGTTTAATAAAACATAACGTTTTGGTTCGGCATTTATTGTTTCCCCATCGTATTTCACTACATCGCCAGGCTTGATTTTATATCCCATTTCTAGGACGATTTCATCATTTACACTAACAACACCAGATTGAATTAATACATCCGCCTCTCTTCGAGAAGCTACCCCAGCGTTTGATAAAAACTTATTCAGACGAATTTCATTTTCATTGAACTTAGGCATTGGATCCCCTTTTTTCTCTTTGAAACGAGGTGGAACGTACTTTTTATTTTCAGGAGACTTTTCTTTGTTTTCAGTAGTTGGTTTTCCCTCAGCACTTGAAAAAGCTGGTTTTGGAGATGGTTTCCCTTTGAAAGGATTCGCAGTCTTGTGGGATTTGTTTTGTGGTTTAGATTTTGAAAAAGGCGTGCTTTTTCCTGTTTTTTTTGTGTTCATCACGAGCAGAATTTAATTTGTGCAAAGATAAAGTAATTATCTGAGTGTTTAAAATTAAATATGTTAGGTGAAAATAAATTGAACTATTCAGCAAATGGAAGAATCAATTAATCAAAAAAAGTAGTTTCAAAACGAATGATAGAGAGGAAATTTGTTTCAATTTCTTGTTTTAAAATAGAAGAAAGCAATCCTGTTTTTTCATTGTAAATAAATTCAACGTGGTAAATCAATTTCTTATTTACATATAACTTCGTATCCAGCAAATTATTGTTTACATCATAATGAAAATAGACAGATTCAGTTTCATTAGGTGTAAGACTTGAATAGCGAACCGTACTGTCTACTTGATTATTTTCATTATAAAAGAACTTAGTCTCATTGATTTCAGACGTCATTTTCAACTTTGTATCAATTTCTGCAATTTGATTTCGTTTGTTATAATAGTAAATCACATCTAAATAAGGATTTCCGTAACTATTATACACGATTTTTTTTCTTTGTGTAGGATACAATTTGTAACGCATCGTTTCATAATCCAATAAACTATCTGAAAACTTCTCCCTTTCTTCTTGTACAATTTTACGCTCTAAATGATACTCTTCCTTAATAACATTACCTATTGTATCATATGTATAATAAGTTGATTTATAGTCATTCCCTATCCTATTTCGAAACTTACTAACTAATCCTTTCGGTGAATATTCGTAACTATTTTCTACTGTATCAATGTAACGTCCTTTCACTTTGGTTTCAAGAAAAGTAACTAACTGACCCTTTCTATCAAAATAAACTTGTGTTACTTCGCCAGCATCGCGCATAATGTCGCCTGTACGTTTGTAGAAATAAGTAGCCTTAATTCTTTTGATATTATTTTTTCTAATGTACGATTTATTGAAAACAGGAAATTTTTCAAACCCCTTACCTAAGGCATTATCAATCACTTGACCATAACTTAAAAAGTTAACTATCAAGAAGATACACAATATTAAGAATGGTTTAAACCCTTTCACACAAAACAATTTGGCTACAAAATTAAATTTAGCTTGAAATTACACAAGTTATTTTAACAATTGTATTGCGTATAGGATTTAAGTCAATATCCCAAATGCAACTATTCTTATTAATTTTAGACAATCAAGGAAGAATGAGATTATGGAAAAATTTATAGATAAAATAGCGGAACATTTAAAAAATTCCAACATTCCATTAGAACAATGGACTATCATCTTACCCTCTGAAAGAGCCAAACATTACTTACAAAGCGCTTTGTTCGAGGCCTATCAAAAACCTATTTTCTCTCCTAAAATTGTTACAATCTACCAATGGATAAAATCTCTGAGTAAAACACACATCCTTGACAAAACAAGATTGCTACTCAATTTATATGAAGTTCACGCAGAAGCATCTAAAATAAACAACGATGCTTTGTTTGATGAATTTATGTCTTGGGGAACCATCTTATTGTCAGACTTTGATGAAATGGAACGCTATTTAGTAGATCCAAAATACTTGTTCAGAAATCTTCGAGATATCAAAGAAATTGAAAATTGGAGTTTTGGAGAAGAACACTTAACGGATAGACAAAAAGACTTTATCAAATTTTGGGATAAACTACCAAGTTACTATACGTCTTTCAACGAATTGCTAAACACAAAAAATGCTTGCTATATGGGTAAGGCTTACCGTCACGTAGCAGAAAACATCGATTGTGTATTTGAAGAAAATAAAGATGGACACTTTTTGTTCGCAGGATTCAACGCATTATCAGAAGCCGAGAAACGCATAATGAAACAACTGCAACAAATGGGAAGAGCAGAAATATTCATTGATGCAGATAGTTACTATTTGGAGGACAACAATCACGAAGCAGGACATTTCCTTAGAAATTTAACCAACTATCTCGGTAAAAAAGAACTACCTTATATTTTGAACAACCTAGATACAGCTGAAAAGAAGGTAGAAGTAATTGCCTGTTCACAACATACTGGACAAGCAAAGGTTGCGGGAACACTTTTACAGGGAATGGATCAAGATACCCTAGAAAAAACCCTTGTATTACTGGCAGATGAAAGCTTAATTGTTCCCTTGTTAAACAATATACCTAAAAATGTAGGTAAAGCAAATATTACCTTAGGATTGCCACTGAAAAACAGTTCTATGCGCACTTGGATTGAT
>CANGHE010000283.1 GCA_947453545.1 Flavobacteriia bacterium | reverse complement strand
GTGTCTATTGCAGCATGGTCCACCTCTTCCCATTCCGAACAGAGAAGTTAAGCCTGCTTGCGCTGATGGTACTGCGGTTTTGATCGTGGGAGAGTAAGTCGACGCCACTTTTAAACCCAACCCCATAAAGGTTGGGTTTTTTTGTTTTAAAAAAATGATATTTGCTAACCGTATGAAAAGAATTACTGAATTTAGAAAATTATATGATGCTGATAGATCTACATCATTAGATGAGTTAAAGAAGAAATATCGTAACTTGGTAAAGGAATATCATCCTGATAAGTTCACTGATGAGCAAAAGAAAGCCGAAGTTGAATCTATTAGTAAAAAAGTTATCGAAGGATATCATTTTTTAGTAAGTATATCTCCTGAAACTGCACAATCCAATAAGGAACAATATCAAGCTGGTATAGCAAGTAGTCAACTCTTAGACTTCAATTATAAGAATCTTGTACTGCGTCTAGATTTTTCTGATGGAAATAGTTATGAGTATTTTGGTGTATCTAAGGATATTTATACTAAACTTTGTCAGTCAGATGTTCAGGCTAGGTTCGTTAGAAGAAAAGTGTGTGATTCTTTTACTTATAGAAAAGTTACTCAAAATCATATCGTGTAGTTAATATGATGATTACTAATGTATGTATTGAATTAGTAAAAATTATTTAATTGCTCTTTCATTGAACAAAATATATCCATAGGATAATTGTAGATTAACTGGATTATTTTGTTTTGGAAGATAGTTTCCTGTTAATCTTACAGGTCCAATTGGGCTATTATAAATTATACTTGATGAAATTAGATAATCAGAAAAAAGATTTGCTTTTTCATAAAATATTGTGATATCATTAGTTTTATTAAGTTTTTTATATGCTTGATATAGGTATATATCTGTTCTGAAATCTATATTTTTAAAAATTGAAAATATTAAGTTAGTTCCTAGCCCTATGTGTTGAGGTGAACGATATTCAGGTAAAAATAATGTTTGACAATCAGGGAATGGAGAAAAATCTTGTATGCTTAATATGGAAGCTGTATAATTTGAGAATAATGTTTGAGTACTGTATGTCGCTTTAATATGAATTCCTAAATGAAAGTTTTTATGGTTTAAAGGAAAAAATTGATTGTCACTTTGTATATTAATCCAATGATGTTTTTTATTGATTTTGTATTTCTCTGTTGATGTCGACCCTGATTCACTATCTTCGTTACCATTGATATATCTTACCTTTAGTGATATTAATTTTCCGCTACTTGCAAATTGCTTCCTGTTTAATGTGTTGATTTCACTATTCCATTTAACGCTAAAACCTTGAAATTTGGTGAAATCTGCAGTGTCCTTTGTAGTGAATTGATCTGTTTGGTAATATTGATCATTAGTCTCAAATACTCTTAAATCAAGAATATTTTTACCATTATTAGTAAAAGGTGATTTTATATTTATACCACCATAATTTTCATTTTGCACTAAAAATGATGGTTTTATATCTTCAAAAAAACTCGATAAACTTTTATAATAATCCCATCTGTTTATTATATAATATGTACCTATTGAAAAAGGGTATTTTGTTGTAAATATATAGTCTGCATTTATTTTTATTGAGCCATAAAATTTTCCAAAATATGATTCAGCTTTTAATCTAAGCTGTTTATTATTGATTGTCTGATATGTTAATGCTAAATATCCTGTGTTTACAGAACGAGATGAAAATAGTCCACCAACTTCAATTCCTAATTGCTTTGACTTTCTGCTCTGTAAGTTTAAATTATAAGTACTATCGGGCTTTAAATCTAATGTCGGATAAAGAAATTCTATACCATTATTCTCACTAAGTCTGAAATATTGTTTTGCAAATTTTGAACTGTCAAGTGCTTTATTTTGAGGAATTATACTTTTTGAAATGAATTTTCTTGATTTTAATGTTGTATTATCTGTATTGATTGAAGTTATTTTTATTTTACATATTTTAGATTTGAACAGTTGTCTTCTTTTTTCAAGTTCAATTGAGTTCACTTTTCTTCCATTTAATAAATATTTTATTGAGTCTATCTTTATTAATGTACTTTCATATCCAGCCTGTATTGCTTTTTCTATATCATTAAATTTAAAAGTTGTTACATCTGTTTGTGGATTAATAAGTATTCCTTTTTCTTTTGGTATGTTGAAATTTGTAGGAGTAACCATCATGTTAACAATTTGACTAAGTATGTCATGTTCTTCGGGAGGAAGTGCATTTGTTGATACATTACTGCCTATAATTATCTCAGGGTTGTAGGAATGAACCATAATATCAGTAGGGAAATTGTTGTATAATCCTCCATCAAATAGCAATTCATTATTAATTTTAATTGGATGTATATAGAATGGAAAGGTCATAGATGCTCTCACTGCCTGATTTAATTTTCCGGAAGTTAGTAATACACTTTTTTTTGATGTAATATTTGACGCAACACATTGAAATGGAACAAAAAGATTATTAAAATCTCCATTAACACTTTCACTTGCTGTACCAAGTATCATCATCATCTCATAATCTAAGTATGTTGAATTTCTAAATTTATTTGGCAATATACTTTTGTTTATGCTATCAAGTGAAAAGTACATTTTTAATAAATCTGCACCTATATCCTCTTTTTGAAAAAAGAATTTATTTCGTGTTTCTAACTCTCCACTTGCAATAATTTGAAATTTCTTACTTAATACGTATTTTTCTATTTCAATTGGTGAGTATCCAACTGCGTATAATGAACCTATTAATGCACCCGAAGAAGATCCTGTAATGTAATCTATAGGTATATTATTTTCTTCTAATGCCCTTAGAACACCTATATGTGCAAATCCTGTTGCACCACCACCACTTAATACCAACCCAATCTTTTGTCCATATAAGATGGGTGACCAAATAAATGTTACAAAAATGATTATGTGTATTAAATGTTTCAAATATATTTTTCAAATAGCTAAACGAATATACATACTTTTCTTTTAAGAATTGGATAGTTCATATGTATTCATTAGTCTTTAATAGTATTTGATATTATCTTTACGGCACTAAGTTTATAAAATGGATAAAATTAAAATCACGCTTAAGACAATTTTTGGGTTGGAAAGTGTATTACAAGAGGAGTTAGTTGAATTAGGATATACTGAAACTG
>CANGHE010000282.1 GCA_947453545.1 Flavobacteriia bacterium | reverse complement strand
TTTTTTGCGATAGAAGAAGATTATGCTTACGAACGCAATAAAAAGAAACGGTATGAATTGATTTCCAAAGATCCTTATTTTAATGCTATTCAAGTTAAGTACGCCTATTCGATTACTTGTCATAAAGCCCAAGGTGGTCAATGGCCTGTCGTTTTTTTAGATCACGACTACCTCATTGCTGAAATGTTAGACGCTTCTTTTCTCCGTTGGTTATACACAGGTTTTACGCGTGCAAGTGAAAAACTCTATTTGGTCAATTTTCATAAGGAGTTTTTTGACGAACAAGGTTAATTTCTTTTCTGATTTAGTATTATTAGTTACTAATGCGATCAAATTCAAGGATGTCATTTTTGTAATATAATCCCAAATTTATTTTACTGTTTTTTGGTTTAATTGACGCAATTTATACAATTTCCGTCAATCAACTGACGGAATTAATATAATTTCCGTCAATCAACTGACGGAATTTATACAATTTCCGTCATTTTATATTGAAGATTTGAAATAGATCCACTATATTTGGTATATATTTATGAAGTATGAGTTATATCCATCGTTCCGTTGAAGAAAAGATTATCAATTATTTGAGGCCAAACAAAGCGGTTGTTCTATTGGGGGCACGTAGGGTAGGTAAGACGAAATTGATTCAGCGAATCATTGACTTGGTGCAAGAACCCTATTTATTTTTAAATGGAGATGATCAAGATACGCACGCTTTATTAGCAAACCAAAGCAAGGCAAATTACGAAAGATTACTTGGGGATATACGTTTATTGGTAATAGATGAGGCGCAAGAAATTCCATCGATTGGCAATAAACTGAAATTAATGGTGGATACAATTGATGGGATAAAAATTATAGTAACAGGTTCATCTGCCTTGGATTTGAATGATAATGTTGGTGAACCTTTGGTGGGTAGAAAAATGACTTTTCATTTGTATCCGCTATCACAAGCGGAGCTTTCAACGAATGAAAATTACCTACAAACAACACAGCAATTAGCGAACAGATTGGTTTTTGGTACTTACCCAGAACTAGAATTTTTAGTGACCAATAACGAGAAAATTCAGTATTTGAAAGAACAAGTAAATTCATATTTATTGAAAGATGTGTTGGCATACGAAGGAATTCAAAAAAGAGAAAAGATTGTTTCTTTACTTCGAATTATTGCTTACCGAATTGGTAGCGAAATTTCAGTAGAAAGCATCGGAAATGAATTGGGAATTAGTAAAAACACAGTCGACAAATATTTAGATTTACTTTCCAAAGTGTTTATTATTCATCGTGTTGGTGGATTAAGTAGAAATTTAGATAATGAAATAACGAAGAAAGCCAAATGGTACTTTTACGATAATGGGATTCGCAATGCATTGATTTCTAATTTTAATAGCTTAGAATTACGAGAAGATCAAGGACAATTGTGGGAAAACTACCTGATTTATGAGCGACTGAAAAAGCAAGAGTATGCTATGGATTATGGAAGTCATTTTTTCTGGCGAACGCATAGCCGACAAGAAATTGATTGGATTGAAGAAAAAGATGGAGAATTAAAAGCTTACGAATTCAAATGGGCTTTGCAAGGAAAAGCTAAAATACCACAAGCGTGGCAAAAGGGATATCCAGATGCTTCCTTTGAAGTAGTAGATCGATCAAATTATATGGATTTTATTGTGTGATGAATTAACTGTCTTGTTAGTATCTACTTGATTCAAATATTGGGTATAATTATTGAGTTATGAATCAATGCGTAAAGGTTAAATTTCTATTTAATATATTCAGAATTTCTTTACCAAATAATTCACCTTCTCTATCATATTTTTGATTTAGAGTAACAACAAAAATTTCAATTTCTTGGTTGTTTTCTAACAAACAATATTTAAAATTCCAATCAGGCATTCGATATGAAGTTTTGCTAGTTCTTAACTTGTTAACTGATGTGTATAATTTAATTTTTGTTTCAGAAGTAATTTGAAACTTATATCGTTTTAATTTATGCCTAACGAAAAGTGTATTTTTTTTAATTTCAATCTTTTCAGTTGTTAACATTAAAATCATTAAAATGAATACAATAAAAAATGAAACACCAAGTAAATAAGAACCTTTTGATTGTTTATTAAATAAAAGTGGTGCGATATTAAAAAATACACCTCCTAATAAAAAAAAGAAGGCGGTAAAAGTTGAATTATTGTGAACTGAAATGTAATTTTTTAAGACAAAGGAATTTTTAGTGTAAGCAAATTGTATTCCTGCTATTTTACAATATTTTTCAATCAAATCCATACTAATAACTACATATAAATCTAAGGCAACAACTGACTTATCTTAAAACTGGTCTTTCCAACTTGAATTTTCGCTTTATCTACTTCTGCATTCAAACGATCAAGCACTATTTTCGCTGTTGGTTTGTCTAAAAATTCTCCTGCTAAAATATTCAATTCCATTTTCATTTTTTTCAAAATAAAAGCACTTCTGTAAGCACTAAGTATTTCATTTTTGGAAAGATTATATTTCTCCATTGCTTGAAGTATCGCAGGATTGTCAATATCCAAATTACTAGAAACAGGATCCGTATAGGAATTTACCTCGAAAGTGATGTTTTGCTTTGTTTTGATTATCAATTCCGATTTACGTAAACGCACATAGGTACTATCCATACGAGATGCTTTTCGCGCTTCGGGTGTACTTCCTGGGTAGGAATTTAACTCGCCAACATTAGGCGCTTTCACTGTTTTAAATCCATTCCAAGTACCAACACCTTGACCACGAGCTTTGATGAGAATAGGTAACTTTTTGTTTTGCAATGACTCAAAGAATTGTTTTACAGCAACACTGTCATCTTTACTAATTAATTGTCTTTCAATCGTGTATTCGTCTGATCCAAAGGCATCTTCTAAATGGATTTGAAGACGAGCATCATATGCTGGTTCAGCATCTGTCATATGAATATGCAACATTACTTCGTCAGCATCTTTGGATAAGGCAGAGTAGGGAATTGCCAACAAGCGAACTTCAAAATCTTCGGTATCTGAACTTTCTTTGAATTGAAATTCTTGGGTTAACATATCAAAAGTTGTAGAGTCTTCGAATAGATAGAAACCATTTTTCTCAGTGAATTTGGCCCAACGTGTACCCATCATCTGATTTAGGTAATTCAATTTGAGTTGATATTCC
>CANGHE010000281.1 GCA_947453545.1 Flavobacteriia bacterium | reverse complement strand
TTTTATTTTTTCTTTATTCATCTTTATTTTTTACAAAGGTAGGATACATTAAAAAAGGATGGTGCTTGAAACGAAATAATTATCAAGAGTAGAGTGTTTGTAATGAAAATATACAACAGCTTCAATATTTTTTTACATTATTAATTCAGAATGTAAATATATATATCGTAATATTGCAATATAGTTTTAAAGCGATATGGGAATTACAAAATCAGAACATTTTTCAGAACACCAGAACGAATTAGCGAATTTGTTAAAAGCGTTGGGTCATCCGGCACGAGTTGCAATTGTGGAGTATTTGATTCAACACAAACAATGTATTTGTGGTGATATTGTGAGTGAATTACCGTTGTCACAAGCAACAATTTCTCAGCATTTACGTGAGTTAAAACAAGTTGGAATTATCCAGGGAAACATTGAAGGCAATTCCATATGTTATTGTTTGAATCCAAGCGTTTTTGAGCAAATTAACCAATATATGGGAGTAGTTATTGAATCAGTAAATAAAAATAAATGTTGTTAATCAGATAGAAGACATCAGACCTTAGCCACAAGACTCTATGTAGTTTTTTGTCTGAGGTCTTACGTCTAAATTCTAAATTCTAAGAAGTATGAAATTATCAGATGTAAAAAACAGTTTAGAAAACCTTCAAGAGGTTCGTTTCGTATTGCCAAACGGAACATTTGTTCCTGTGCATTTTCACGTTACAGAAGTGGGGGTAATAACAAAAAACTTTATTGATTGCGGTGGGACCGTAAGAGAAGAAAAAGTGGTGAATTTCCAGTTGTGGGAAGCAAATGATTTTGATCATCGTTTGGCACCACAAAAATTGAAAAATATCATCGAATTGTCAGAAAAAGTATTGAACCTTCAAGATGCCGAGGTAGAAGTTGAATATCAGCAAGAAACGATTGGTAAATTTAATTTAGGTTTTGATGGAGTGAATTTCTTATTAGAAGCGACACAAACTAATTGTTTAGCCCAAGATAAATGCGGTATTCCTGCTGATAAATTAAAAGTGAATTTAGGTGATTTGAACAAAACTGCTACTTCGTGTACTCCTGGTGGGGGATGTTGTTAAATGAGAAATTAGAAATTAGACGATAAACTATCAAAGTTTTGTCTAATGTCTGAGGTCTAGTGTCTGTTGTCTAAAATCTAAATAAATGAACTCAAAAATTAAATCCTTGTGCGAACAACTTTCGCAACAATTCGATAGTATTTCCTTGGAAAGAAAGCTCTTATTAGATAAAATATCAACTTTTATCCAAGAAAAAAAAGATGCTAATTTGCCAATCCAATTAGTGTATATATGCACACACAATTCACGTCGCAGTCATTTTGGTCAAATTTGGGCGGCGGTTGCGGCTGATTATTACGAGGTGAATAATGTAAGTACCTACTCAGGCGGAACAGAAGCAACAGCTTTTAATCCGAATGCGATACACGCATTGGTCGAACTTGGTTTTGATATCAATTCATCGGATACTTCTAACAATCCAATTTATAATGTGGATTTTGGAGGTTTAGAAACAAGTGTTTGTTTTTCAAAAGTTTATGATTATTCTAGTAATCCTTCTTCCAATTTTGCTGCAATAATGACCTGTGGTGATGCCGAAGAAAACTGTCCTTTTATTCCTGGTGTTGAATTGAGAATCGGAACAACTTACGATGATCCAAAAGCTTTTGATGGAACGGAACAACAAAACGATAAGTACACAGAAAGAGCATTGCAAATTGGATTGGAAACTTTATATGTATTTTCAAAAATTAAATAAAAATAAGATGGAAAAAGTATATGATATTCTCGTAGTTGGAGGTGGTCAAAGTGGGTTAACGTGTGGGTATTATTTACGTAAATTAGATTTTTCCTATTTAATCTTAGATAAACAATCCGAAGGTGGAGGAGCTTGGAATTATGCTTGGGATAGTCTTACGCTTTTTTCACCCGCTGAACATAGTTCTTTGGCTGGTTGGTTGATGCCGAAATCTGATAATTTATTTCCCTCAAAAGATGAAGTGATTGCTTATTTAAATCAGTATGAAAAGCATTATAATCTCCCGGTCCAGAGAAATACAGAGGTATTATCCATCACAAAAGAAGATACTATATTCCAAGTGAAAACTTCAAAAGGAGTTATCAAATCAAAAGTAATTATAAATGCATCAGGTACTTGGGGAAATCCTTTTATTCCAAATGTAATAGGCATAAGTGATTTCAAAGGAGAGCAAATTCACTCTGCAAACTATAAAAATTCTTTGCCGTATAGCGGAAAAAAGGTGTTAGTAGTTGGGGAGGGAAATTCCGGAGCACAAATATTAGCAGAAGTTTCAAAAGTTGCAACTGTAAAGTGGGCAACCAAAAATCAACCTTGCTTTTTACCGGATGATGTAGATGGTTTTTATCTTTTTAATCTTGCTACGGCTAAATACCACGCTGAGAAAAAAGGGGAAGTCTTTCAATCTGAAAATTATAGTTTGGGAAATATAGTAATGGTACCTTCTGTTAAAGAGGCAAGAGAAAGAGCTGTTTTTACTTCTGTTGGGATGTTTGATAAATTAGATGCGCAAGGGGTCGTTTGGTCAAATGGAAGTAGGGAACATTTTGATGTAATTATTTGGTGTACAGGATTTGGTTACGCAACAGATTATTTAAGTGATTTAGTGACATTGGATAATCGTGGTAAAGCGTCAACGAATGAAAGCAAGTCAATAGAAAAAGAAGGGCTTTGGTTTGTTGGATATGGAAATTGGACCGGTTATGCTTCCGCCACTTTAATTGGGATTAATAGAAATGTAAAACAAACGATTGCGCAAGTACAAGATTATCTAAACAATTTCAAAAATAGTTAACAATTGAATTTATCTTCAATTCTAGTTAGAATGTGCTTTAAGTAATAAATTAAAATACAATATATGTCAAGAAATAATTGTGCTCCTGCACACGAAAGAAAACGCTTAGAATTTTTAGATCGCTATCTTACCGTATGGATTTTTGCAGCAATGCTGATTGGTGTTGGTTTGGGTTATTTTACATCGATTGCAAATTCATTGGATAGTTTATCAAATGGAACAACCAACGTTCCACTAGCAATTGGATTGATATTAATGATGTATCCACCACTTGCCAAAGTAAAATATGAAGAAATACCGCGCATTTTTAAAAATATA
>CANGHE010000280.1 GCA_947453545.1 Flavobacteriia bacterium | reverse complement strand
TAATGAATTTTTTTTGTTTGCATTTTCATTCCAACTACCAAGAAAAACTTCCTATTGTATATGCCAACATTCGAGTTTGAAATTTTAATAATTCACCTCTCTTTTTTGTTAATTATTAAATTTTAAAAATACAATGAACACCAAATACTTCGACTTAATAAACCAAACCTACTATTTTCCTCAAGAAGAATTTACATTAAATAAAGAAAACCATCTGCAATTTCATAATATTGATTTAATGAAATTAGTAGAACAATATGGAACTCCTTTAAAATTCACATATCTTCCACAAATTTCCAATAACATCAATAAGGCCAAAAACTGGTTTAGGAAAGCAATGGAGAAGAACAAATACGAAGCAAAATACTATTACTGTTATTGTACAAAAAGTTCTCATTTTGAATACATCATGAATGAAGCTTTTAAAAACAACATTCATATTGAAACTTCTTCCGCTTTTGATATTAACATTGTGGAAAATTTATTAGCTAATGGTAAAATTAGTAAGAGTACCTACATCATTTGCAATGGATTTAAAAGAGACCAATATATTACTAATATTGCTCGTTTAATAAATAATGGTCACAAAAATGCAATTCCAATTATTGATAATTACGAAGAATTAGACTTATTACAAGCTGAAATTAAAGGTAAATTTAAAATCGGAATCCGTATTGCAGCTGAGGAAGAACCAAAATTTGAGTTTTATACTTCTCGTCTTGGAATAGGATACAAAAACATAGTTCAGTTTTACAAAAAACAAATTCAAGATAACGACAATTTGGAGCTAAAAATGCTTCACTTTTTTATAAATACAGGGATAAATGACAATGCGTACTATTGGAATGAACTTGTAAAATGTATTAAAGTGTACATAGCCTTAAAAAAAGAATGCCCTACATTAGACGGATTGAATATTGGTGGTGGTTTTCCAATTAAAAATTCTTTAGCATTTGAGTACGATTACCAATACATGATCGACGAAATAATAAATCAAATAAAAATTGCTTGCGATGAAGCAGAAGTGGATGTACCTCATATTTTTACCGAATTTGGTTCTTTTACCGTTGGTGAAAGTGGCGGCGCTATTTACAAAGTTTTATACCAAAAGCAACAAAATGATAGAGAAGCTTGGAACATGATTGATAGCTCTTTTATTACTACTTTACCAGATACATGGGCAATAAATAAAAGATTCATTTTACTGGCTGTCAACCGTTGGAACGATACTTATGAAAGAGTATTACTTGGCGGAATGACTTGTGACAGTGATGATTATTATAATTCGGAACAAAACATGAATGCAATTTATTTGCCAAAATATAACAAAGAAAAACCATTGTATATAGGATTTTTTAATACCGGAGCTTATCAAGAAACTATTGGTGGTTATGGTGGGTTGCATCACTGTTTAATTCCTGAGCCAAAACATATTTTGATTGATAGAGATGAAAATGGTATTTTAGCCACAGAAGTATTCTCAGAGCAACAAACAGCCGAAGATGTTTTAGATATATTAGGTTACAACAGAAAATAACAAAACGAAATATCAATAAAATTATAATTACAAAAGGGTAAACTAATGAAAGGACCAATAAGTCAATTTATAGAAAAACACTATTTACATTTCAATTCCGCTGCGTTAGTTGATGCTGCAAAGGGGTACGAACAACATCTTCTTGAAAATGGTAAAATGATGATAACACTAGCAGGTGCCATGAGTACTGCTGAGTTAGGAAAATCATTAGCTGAAATGATTCGTCAAGATAAAGTTCACATTATTTCATGTACAGGTGCAAATCTTGAAGAAGATATTATGAACTTGGTTGCTCATAATTCCTATAAAAGAGTACCTAATTATCGTGATTTAAGCCCACAAGAAGAGTGGGATTTGTTAGAAAACCATTATAATAGAGTTACAGATACTTGTATTCCTGAAGAAGAAGCATTTAGACGTTTACAATCACATTTATTTGCTATTTGGAACAATGCAGAACAAAAAGGAGAACGTTATTTCCCACACGAATTTATGTATCAAATGCTCAATTCAGGTGTATTAGAGCAGTATTACGAAATTGATCCTAAAGATTCTTGGATGATTGCTGCAGCAGAAAAAAACTTACCAATTGTAGTTCCAGGCTGGGAAGACAGTACAATGGGAAATATTTTTGCTTCATATTGTATCAAAGGGACTTTCAAACCTACTACTATGAAAAGTGGTATCGAATACATGATGTGGTTGGCTGATTGGTATCCAAAAAATTCAAGTGGTAAAGGCGTTGGATTCTTCCAAATTGGTGGTGGAATTGCTGGAGATTTTCCAATTTGTGTTGTACCAATGTTATATCAAGATATGGAAATGCACGATATTCCATTTTGGAGTTATTTCTGCCAAATTTCCGATTCAACAACAAGTTACGGCTCCTATTCTGGAGCTGTTCCAAATGAAAAAATCACTTGGGGTAAATTAGATATTCAAACTCCAAAATTCATCATCGAATCAGATGCTACAATTGTGGCTCCACTAATTTTTGCTTATTTATTAGATTTATAATAGAATTTTTATGAAAAGAATTATTGTTGATTATTCTAAGTTAACTAACGAAATTTTAACGTTACTAGTAGATCGTTTCCCAGACGGTTATGATGAATCAAACATCATCCGATTTAGGAACGCACAAAACGAACTAATTGAAGCGGTTGAAGTACGAACTGAAGATACTATCTATTTAGTAAAAGTGAGTACTAAACTTGCTGATCGTATTGAAAATTATGACGACGATGATTTAGATGCCGAAATTGAACCAATTGCTCCAGTTAAAGGAATTGATCTTGACGAGGATGATTTAGAAAACGATGATGATGATGTTGAAATTGACCCTTTAAAAGATGCTGGTGGTTCTGATGAAGAGGACGATGAAGAGGATGATTTTGAAACATCTGACAATAATTTTGAAGATGAAGACGAAGATTAGATTTTCATAAATTAAAATATTAAAAAAGGGTTGTTCTAAAAAGAAACAACCCTTTTTTAGTTCAAAAAGCGAGGCGCATTCATAATTACTCAATTACTTGTATATCAATAAAATAATTGTTATTTTAGAAGAAACAAACCCCGAAATTACCCAAAAAGAGTCAAAAACGGGGTTTTTCTTTAAATGCTATGCCAAAAAT
>CANGHE010000279.1 GCA_947453545.1 Flavobacteriia bacterium | reverse complement strand
GAAATATTTTCAATTAAGAAAACACCGCACAACACAGGAATTAATAATTCTTTACGAATTGAAATAGCGAAAACAGCAATAATCCCTCCCAACGCTAAACTACCGGTATCACCCATAAATACTTGTGCTGGAAATGAATTGTACCACAAAAATCCGATACAAGCACCCACAAAAGCAGAGATAAATATCACCAGTTCTTCTGCTTGAGGTATATACATTACATCAAGGTAATCCGCAAAACGTACATTAGAACTAACATATGCGAATATTGCTAAAGCAATACCAATAATTGCTGATGTACCTGTTGCCAATCCATCTAAACCATCGGTTATATTTGCTCCATTTGAAACTGCAATTACAATAAAAATCACAACCGGAATAAAAATAATCCATCCCCAAGATTTATCAAAATCGTTAATCAACCAGTTGTAATTAAACTCATTCCCCTTTACAAAAGGAATAGTAGTTGTCATATCACGAGTTTCAATCCAAATGTTATTGGAATCTTTCGCAAATGCTGCATGATGATTATTCACCACACGCTCATCTTGTGTAAGCACATGATCTTTAGGTACTAATTTATGTACTTTCACATCATTACTGAAATATAAAATACACCCAACTATCAGTCCAACACCTATCTGACCTACAACTTTAAATTTACCCGCTAAACCTTGTTTGTTTTTCTTAAATACCTTAATGTAATCATCTAAGAAACCAATCAATCCTAACCATACTGTCGAAAGTAACATCGTTACTACATATACATTATGTAGTTTAGCAAATAATAACGTTGGTATTAAAATTGCACTCAATATGATCAAACCACCCATTGTTGGCGTTCCTGATTTCTCTACCTGTCCTGCCAACCCTAAATCACGCACTGTTTCACCAATCTGTTGACGACGCAATAAATTAATTAAACGCTTACCGAAAATGATTGAAATCACTAACGATGTAATCAAAGCCAATGCAGCTCTGAAAGAAATAAAATCGAATAAACCAGCTCCAGGAAAATTCAATTTGTCTAAATAATTAAATAAATAGTAAAGCATTATTTCTCTAATTTTTCAAAAATGTTTGTAACTACTTTCATATCATCAAATGGATGTTTCACCCCTTTAATTTCTTGGTAAGTTTCATGTCCTTTACCTGCAATCAAAATAATATCATTTGGTTGCGCTAATGAACATGCTGTTTTAATCGCTTGCTCTCTATCAGTGATCGATAATGTTTTTTTAAAGTATTGTCCTTCAACTCCCTGCATCATTTGCTCAATAATATCATCTGGATTTTCAGAACGAGGATTGTCAGAAGTAATGATTACTTTATCACTGTATTCACATGCAACTGCAGCCATTTTAGGACGCTTTGCAGTATCTCTATCTCCACCACAACCAACTACTGTAAATACTGTTTCATTCTTTGTTCTAATAGAAGCAATTGTTTGAAGTACATTCTCCAAGGCGTCAGGGGTATGCGCGTAATCTATAATTGCAGTGATACCACCATTACTTCTTGTTTGCTGAAAACGACCAACTACAGAATCAAGATTACTTAACACAGTTAACAATTCTAGCTTATCTTGCTCTAATAATACACCAACAGCATAAACTACTAATAGATTATATGCATTAAAAGAACCAATCAATTTTGTCCAAACTTCATTACCATCGATTGATAATACCAATCCAGAAAACTGATTTTCAATTATTTTAACCTTATAATCAGCTGGAGACTTTAGCGCATAGGTTACTTTCTGCGCTGTCGTATTTTGCAACATCACCATCCCATTCTTATCATCAACATTTGTTAGTGCAAACGCTGAAGAAGGTAGTGAATCAAAAAATCCTTTTTTCGCTTTGATGTATTCTTTGAAAGTTCCATGATAATCTAAATGATCGTGAGTGATGTTACTAAAAACACCCCCGGCAAAGTTCAAGCCTGCAATTCTCTGTTGCACCACCGCATGAGAACTAACCTCCATAAAGCAATAATCACAACCATTTAGCACCATCTCTTTCAATAAAGCATTCAAAGAAACTGGATCAGGCGTTGTATGCGTGGAAGGAATTTCTGTTTCACCAATTTTATTTACAACCGTGGATATTAAACCTACTTTATATCCTAATTGTGTAAAAACCTTGTGCAATAAAGTAACAGAAGTAGTTTTACCATTTGTTCCCGTTATACCAACAAGTTTTAGTTGAGAAGAAGGGTTTCCGTAAAAAGCGCTTGCTATTAAACCAAGAGCCAATGAAGTATCTTCTACACGAACTAAGCTTACATTCGAAGGAACATTAACTTCCACTTCGGAAATAATAACCTTGCATCCTTGTTCAATTACTTTATTTATAAAAGAATGTCCATCAACTTGGGTTCCTTTAATAGCAACAAAAATGCTTCCTTCGATTGCTTTACGCGAATCAAAAACAATTTCATTCACAGAAACATTTACGTCTCCTTGAATCGATAATGAAGGACAATATGTAAGTAATTCTGATAGTAACATCCTAATTAAGTGTTAATTCTACTAATCCACCTCTATACACCAAATTTCCAGCTGGCTCTGACTGTCTTACAACCTTACCTACTCCGACCAATCTCACGTGCATACCCGTATTTTCGATCAAATAAACAGCATCTTTTGCAGACATACCAACAACATCAGGAACACGATTTTTAGCCGTAAATCGTTTGTGAAACTCAACCGCATTTTTATTTCGAACTGATGTAATCCATTCTTCTTGAGAATATTGTCTATATGGAACTTTCAACTGCGCTAAAACCTGTTTTAAGTCATATCTATTACCATCTTTAGAAGAAGGAAGTTCTTTTTTGCGTTTCGATTTCTCATTGATTGCTCTATGATACTTTAAACTAGACGCATATACTTTATTAGCAATTGCTGAGAAAACCGTCCCAGACATCACAGATCCATATACATTTTCTCCAATTGCCTCCACAGACACTATGCAAGAGTACATTGGATTTTTAACCGGAAAATATCCAACAAATGATGCTAAGAAAATACGTTCACCTTTTTCTTTTGAGGTACGATTATTCATTATTTGAGCAGTACCTGTTTTACCTGCAATTTCAAAATACGAAGAAGTTAATTTCTTCCCCGTTCCATTAGTCATAACTCCTTCCAAACAACCTTGCAGAATTTCTAGCGTTGACATAGAACAAATTTTCTGTCTAAT
>CANGHE010000278.1 GCA_947453545.1 Flavobacteriia bacterium | reverse complement strand
TCGTTTAGCACCCGTACTCATTGCAATGGTGGTAATGGCTGGTAGTAATTCGGGGGCCATTCCAACGGCCAATGCCAAAGCAAACAAGGCCGATTCGATAACACTTTTATGATTGACTAAATTTACTACCAGAATAAATACGGAAAGTACTAAGGTGATTTTCATCAAAAAGAAACCAAAATCTTTAATTCCCTTTTCAAAAGTGGTTTCTATAGTTGTAGAAGCACTTTGCGCTATGGTGCCAAAAATGGTGTCTTTGCCGGTATTAATTACTAATGCTGTTCCGTTGCCACTAACTATATTGGTACCTTCCCAAAGGCAATTGGTTCTTTTGGATAATTCGGTAGAAATATCTAGTTCTCCAACTTCTTTCCGAACAGGATACGATTCTCCCGTTAAACTCGCTTCATTAGCATTCAATTCGTTGGATTCTATTAATAAGCAATCGGCAGAAATCCTATCGCCTGCTTGAAAAGAAATAACATCACCAACTACTATGGTAGAAGAATCTATTTTCTCCAGTTTACCATCTCTAAAAACAGTACTTTTTAATGAAATCATCGATTGTAATTGTTCGACAACTTTACTGGCATTTCGTTCTTGGTAAAAACTTAAAATTCCGGTAGACAATACAATAAACAATATAATAAACACATCGGAGGTATCTCCTAAAACTGCCGATAAAACCACCGCTCCTATAAGCAACAGCATCAACGGACTTTTAAATTGACCCAGAAAAAGAATACAATCTTTAAGAAATCTTGAACGTACTTTTGTAACTCCACTTGCTTCTAAATACAATTTATGAGCAACCGCTTGCGATAATCCGTTGGCAGAAGAATTTAATTTTTTGTACCAATAGGAGGGAGTGGTGTTCCAAAAATTAGTTTCTGTTGGTGTCATAATCGTATTTTAAGATTAAATTAAATAAATCTAATTTACGCTTTTTTTCTCCATTTTCTCTAGCATACGGATAATTTTCTCCAACGTATTAATTTTCATAGAATGGTCTAGTATTGCAAGCGCTTCAATTTTAATTGTAGTATTGCTATTGGGTTTTATAAAATATAAAAAAATTGCGCAAAGATAGGAGACCGCGCAGAGCGTCACGTTATTTAAGAACCCCGCTCCCTGATGTGTTCTTTAGTTACAAGATGCTCTGCGATGGTCCTCTAGCTGTTGGCAGTAGTGATTTTATTTATTAAAAGTTGAATTTTTGATTGCAGTTAACAATAATTGACCTTTTTCTTCATTTTCATATAAAACTTGTATGTTAAGAATTTTGTTAATCAATTACAGTACTATATGAAATCATGTTTATAACCATATTATTTGGATATTTAATTTTCATTTTGGAAGTCTCAAATGTAACATTATCAATTTCTTCTTCGGATGTAGAAAATTCAATTTCTGCTGTTGGCTTTTTTTTTTTCAACTCATGATATATACTTTCTGAAACGTTTTTAAATTTTTCAGAAAATTTTTCCTGAATCTATTAATTGTTCATGCTCAACAACATTTACATTTTCAAATATATTTGGGATTGAAATTTTCCATTTAAACATTTCGTTATAAAGTTCGTTTGTTTGAGAATATGAACTTTCTGCAAAAAGAGTGATTATTATAATTAAAAATATATATTTTTTTTTCATTTATATTTTAGTTTTTTAGTTTGCGTCATTTTCCCCCGCTCCCAGAAGAGTTCTATAGAACCGAGATGCTCTGCGATGGTCTCCCGACCTCGCAGCAAAAATATTAATTCCTTTTAATAATCATTGTATTTAGCAAAATTATTCAAATTTAATACATCAACAACTGGATAGTCTGCCTTTTCGATAGTGAGTAAACCACAATCATTTACATAATTACTTGCGCTTGAATATAAATAATGCGATGCTTTTGCTACAATTCCAGCTCTAACGGGATTCAAATGAATTTAATCTAATTTTGACCACATAAATTTATTGGTATAAATCTCTTCAGGATGATTACCATATTGCCAAAATTGAAAGTTTTTATTTCTAGAATGACTTTCAGTTGCTAATTCAAATCGCTCCAACATCCATTCTCGTCTACTCTCTGGTTCCGTTTGAATTTTATCTAAAATAGTTTTAGCAGTAAATTTTTTGAAATCACGAATTAAATCCGATAGTTTTCCATCTTTAGATTGCGCTATAAAATGAATATGATTGCTCATTATTACATAGCCGTACAAAATCATGCCTTTGTTTTGAATACAAAAATCAAAACATTCTATAACCACATCTCTATAGTTCTTTCTTGAAAAAACATCTACCCAATCTACAATAGTAGCGGTAATAAAATGCGGCAACGATTGATCTCTTATAACATATCCTTCGTTCATAAATTGCTGTTTATACAAAACTAATAAAAAAACTGCAATTTTAAAGTTGCAGATTTGATTTTCTTAAGGGGTATGTTGGTGTTTGTGGCTACGAGGTCGGGAGACCTCGCAGAGCGTCACGTTACTTAAGAACTCTTCGGGGAGCGGTGTATGTTTGTGTTTGTGGCTACGAGGTCGGGAGACCTCGCAGAGCGTCACGTTACTTATGAACTCTTCGGGGAGCGGGGGCTGTTAGTAGCCATTTTTTTTCTTTCGATTAAGTTGAAAAATAATTTCCCAAGTCAATATAGAACTAATCGCATTACTCAATAAAGCTACTTTAATTTCGTCCCAACCTAAATTTAAACTCATAAACACAACAACTGATAAAACTCCAATTCCAGTAACAATTGCAGCAGCAAGAATATAGTTTAATAATTTGTTCAGCGACTTCAAAATATTCACTGCAAACAATACATTTATAACTAATAAAAATGCAACAATTATATAGAAATGGTAACGATCATAATAGAAATAGTAATGGTAATCATCATATTCTATGAAAATCTCTTGAATAATTCCTGGAAGAAATATGTATATAACTAATGGAATTATATATTTTAATATTCTTTTCATCATACTTTTTTGAGTTCGATTGGCAATGGCTACTAACGTTTCGCGGCTTTAAGAAGTTGGGGATTTGTAAGCCCGAAACTTTCGATTAAACACCGAACTTCAAAAGTACAAAACAAACTTTAAATTAAGCCCGAAAACCCCAATTTCTTAAAACGGCTGTTGAACTAAACCTTCGGTAGCACTTTACTAAAAATTTAATTCCTTTGCTAATATAATTAAAATAAATAGTATGACAACAAAAAAAAGCATCCAGAGGAATTAAGAGAAAACAAACTCGTT
>CANGHE010000277.1 GCA_947453545.1 Flavobacteriia bacterium | reverse complement strand
ACTAATCTTGTTTTATTTTCAAGAGCAATTTCAGGACACGTAAAGGCTAATTTTAACTCTTTGTATGTGTTTGGCAAATCATTATGTTGCATATGATATTGTGCCAATGATAAGTGTACATTACCATTTTTAGGATCCGCTTCGGAAAGTTTTGCTAATAAATTGATAGCTTGCTCATCTTTTTTCTTTTCAAAGTAGTAATCAATCAAATTAGCAAGTAGATCAGGGTCATTAGGAAAAATTGTCAATCCTTTTAAAAGTAATTCTTCTCCTTTTTTATCTTCTTTTAGGTAGCGTAGAATGCGGTATTTTTCGATTGTTAATTCAGGATTTTCTCCGATTTGTTTTTCGAGATTTTCAAGAGTTTGATATGCTTCTTTGAGGTTATTGCTTTTTAGATAGCATTCCGATAAACTCAATAACCATTCAGCATTTTGTGGTTTTGAGGCAAGTAGTTTTTTGTATCCGATGATAGCAGCCTTGAAATTTCCTGATTGGTGTTGTTTGTATGTCAACGACTCTTGATACCAATTGTTTTTGGGGTCAATTCTAGCTGCATTTTCTAAACTTGCAATGGATTTTGCTGTTTGTTCTGTTAAAGCAAAAATTTCAGATAGGGCAAATTGAGGTGCATCATCAGTAGGATTTAATGTTGCACAAGCTTCAAAAACTTTTATAGCGTTGTCGTATTGTCTTTTTTGTTTAAAGCGCAATCCTTCGTGAAACATTTCAGTATACCGTGCAGTTTGTGTTTCATAGGCATGCGAAGCTTGTTTCATCTTACCACAAGACAAAATCAGCACGGTAAGTGCTATAAAAATTAAGTGCTTACACATTAATCAATGGTTGAATAATCGCCTAAACTAATGTCAGCGGCTTTTCCTTTATACATTGCAAAATTTCCAATCATTGCATTTTGAATATTCGCATTACTGATTTTACTATTTGTTTGTACAATCGTATTGGAAATGATGGTGTTACTAATTTTCGTTCCATCTCCTAAGGATACGTGTGGACCAACAATAGCATTCTCAATTGTTACATTTTTACCAATGTAACAAGGAGGAATTATGATAGAGTTAGTATTTGACAAAGTAGCATCAATTGTATTTAATCCTTTTTCTTTGTCGTATTCTAATACTCGTTGGTTTGTATGAACGGTAACTTCTTTGTTTCCACAATCTAACCATTCATTTACTTCACCTGGTTTGAATTGTTGTCCTTTTTCTACTAATCTTCTTAGTGCATCTGGAAGTTGGTATTCACCACTTTTGATGATTTCATTATCTAACAAATAGTTAATTTCTGTTAGCAAGTCTTTTCCTTCTTTGAAATAGTAGATACCAATCATTGCAAGGTCAGAAACAAATGTTTGTGGTTTTTCAACGAAATCTACGATTTCATTCTTTTCGTTTAGCTTCACCACTCCAAAAGCAGAAGGATCTTCAATTTGTTTTACCCAAAGAATACCATCAACCGTTGCGTCTAACTTAAAGTCTGCTTTGAAAAGTGTATCTGCAAACGCTACCACTACTGGCCCATCCAATAAATCTTTCGCACACCAAACAGCGTGAGCCGTTCCAAGCGGTTTGTCTTGGTAGCAGATGGTTCCTTTAGCGCCTAATTTTTCAGCAACTTCGATGAGTTCTTTTTCTACTTCAGCACCAAAATCACCAATTACAAAAGCAATTTCATCGATTTTATCTGAACAAATAGATGCAATATCCTCCACTAAACGGTGAACGATAGGTTTACCACCTACAGGAATAAGCGGTTTAGGGATAGTCAATGTATGTGGGCGAAGGCGGCTACCACGGCCTGCCATAGGAACGATAATCTTCATAGTTATTTTTATTTTTTTCCAGTACTACCAAAACCACCAGCACCACGCTCAGTTTCAGATAGTACATTTACTTGTGTCCATTCTGCTTGTTCTACTTTTGCAAAAACAAGTTGTGCTATACGATCACCTGGTTGAATTTCAAAAACTTCTTGTGAAAGGTTAATTAAAATCACACCAATTTCACCACGGTAATCCGCATCGATGGTTCCAGGTGTGTTTAATACTGTGATTCCGTGTTTCAAAGCCAAACCACTTCTTGGTCTCACTTGTGCTTCGTACCCTTGAGGGATTTCTAAAAACAATCCTGTTTTAATTAACTTCCTTTCAAAAGGTTGTAAGCTAACCATTTCTTCAAGGTGTGCACGTATATCCAATCCTGCTGATGCTACGGTTTCGTATGCAGGAAGTTCATTTGTTGACTTATTGATGATAGAAACAATCATAATTTATGTAAATGAAGGATTTAATAATTTTGAATGTTAAGATTTCATGTCTTTGGCGCTTTCTAAAACAGCATTTTTCAGTGTTTCCATATAATTTGCCAAGGTAGTCAACAATTGATCATCTGAGGTAGCAATCATTTTCGCAGCTAAGATTCCAGCATTTTTCGCTGCATTTAAAGCAACAGTTGCAACAGGAATACCATTTGGCATTTGTAAAATGGATAAAATGCTATCCCAACCATCAATGGAATTGCTTGATTTAATAGGAACCCCAATAACAGGTAGTGGCGTTAAAGAAGCAGTCATTCCAGGAAGATGGGCTGCCCCACCTGCTCCTGCGATAATCACTTTTATACCACGAGTGTGTGCGCTTTTTGCATATTCAAACATCAATTCAGGGGTGCGATGCGCTGAAACAACATTAATTTCGTAAGAAACTCCCAATTCACTTAGTATTGCCGCTGCTTCTTGCATAATCGGTAAATCCGATTTACTTCCCATAATGATACCTACTTTTGCCATAGATGTGTTTTTTGCAAATGTACATAGTATTAGTGAAGTTTGGAAGTAACCTACTAATACTATTCAGACATAATGTGTTCATAAAATATGAAATAAACACTCGATGATAGACGAAAATGTAGCTTACATTAAAAACATACCTAATACAAATCAAGAATAAACGCATACAACACAATTAGTATAAAAAGATATTTGAGGAATATTAAAAGTAGAATCTGGCTTAGATTCTCTTTAAATTTATTCAAAGCTTGTGATTAAAATAATTTTTCATATATTTGTAATCCAAATTCAAATGAACTAAGGAGTTCAAATGCCCAGGTGGCGGAATTGGTAGACGCGCTGGATTCAAAATCCAGTTCCTCTGGAGTGCGGGTTCGATTCCCGCCCTGGGTACACAAATGAGCGCTTCCAGCTCAGAAGTAGTTTAAGCCTTGATTTTCGTAAGAGAATCAAGGTT
>CANGHE010000276.1 GCA_947453545.1 Flavobacteriia bacterium | reverse complement strand
GCTTTTTTAGATATCAATAAATTCTTTTTGATATCCATGTTGAAAGGAAGTAATTTCTCAATTTCTTTTTGAAATACAACTGGGTCAATAACAACACCATTTCCGATGACATTTACAACATCTTTACGGAATATCCCTGAAGGAATTGTATGAAGTACATGTTTGATACCTTCAAATTCAAGTGTGTGTCCAGCGTTTGGTCCTCCTTGAAAACGCGCGATGATAGAGTAATTCGGTGTTAATACATCCACGATTTTACCTTTTCCTTCGTCGCCCCATTGTAGGCCTAATAATACGTCAACTTTCATAAGCATATTTTTTTTCAAAGTTCGTATGCAATCTTTTCTTACTCAGTTTAGATTACCTACTATTTTGTATTTACGTTATCCAAGGCTTCTTGTTTGTCTGCCTGGATGATGAATATTTCATTTAATTTAGAGATGTAAAATAATTTCTCAACGTTTTTTTGCAAACCATAAAGAACTAATCCAATCTCGTTATTTCTTGTTCGAGTCAAGGATCTTACAAAGAAGTTTAATCCTGTACTCGTGATATAATCTAACTTCGTTAAGTCAAATAGTATGTTGTCAACTTTTGCGTCAATGCTTGTTTGTAATGTATCTAACAAACCTTGGGTATCTAAATCACTCGCAATTTTTCCAATAATGGAAAATACAAGGTTGTTACCTATTGATTCTGTTTGAAAAGTTACATTCATTATTTTTCGCTGCTTTCTGTTTTCTTTTCACCGTAGAAGTATAAGGAATGGTGATGTATATTCACATTGAATACTTCTTCTATCGTTGCTTTTATTTGTTGGATACGTGGATCGCAGAACTCGATTACCTCTCCTGAATCAGTTAAGATAACGTGATCGTGTTGTTTTGAACCATGTGATTTTTCAAACTGAGCAATGTTTTTTCCGAATTGATGTTTGCGAACCAAATTACACGCCAAAAGCAATTCAATTGTATTGTAAAGTGTAGCACGAGAAACCCTGTAGTTTTGATTCTTCATTTTGTTGTACAATTGTTCAACATCGAAGTGACCAGGGTAGGCATAGATTTCAGCAAGTATGGCAAAGCGTTCAGGTGTTTTTCTGTGGCTATGTTGCTCTAAATAAGCTGAAAATATGTTTTTTACAGTTACTTGTAAATCTTCTGACGGCATCTCAATTAAAAAAGGCAAAAATAATTAATTTTTTAAGATACAAATAGAAAATGAACGTAAATATTGGGATTGTTGATAAGTAGTTTTTAGTGATTTAATCAAGGATTTTCAATTAATTAAAATAGTGCGTTTTATAATTCATAAACTATTGATTTGTATATAAAAAAGAGAGCGTCAAAAATAGAATCTTTGACGCTTTCAAGTAGGAATAAAAAAGGATTATTCTTTTGAATGGATAATTTCACTGTCTTCGAAATCCCAACGCTCAATACGCTCAACACCTTCGATTTCTTCGAATTTTTGTGTTAATGCATCTAAATGTTCGGTATCGTATACCATTACTTTAATCAATCCTTCAAAGATTCCGTCGTTTGCTTCGAATGAAATAGATTTCATATCGACATTCAACTGGTTGGAAATGATTTGTGTAATTCTGTTTACAATCCCTACGTTGTCAATACCAATTAAACGCAATGAAGCTAAGTGCTCTACGAGTTCTGTGTTTGTCCATTTTGCTTTAACACATCTAAATGCCATTTTTGAATGTAAATGTTCTGCATTTGGACAGTTATTTCTATGGATTTTGATGTCTTCATTGTTCGTTAAGAAACCGAAAATGGAATCACCAGGGATAGGGTTACAGCATTTAGAAAGTTTGTAGGTATGGTTTTGATACTCATCATCAAATACGATTGTTCTATTGCCAAGTTGTTCATCTGTAGATTTGGAGTGCTCTTTCGAAGTCAAGAATTTTTTATCTACAATGATTGCTCCATTTTGGTCTTCCAATTCTCGTAATTTATTTAAGTCTATTTTTGCTTTTGCAATACGAATAAATAAATCAGATTGATTATTAGCACCAAAATAACGCTCGATGATATGAATGTTTTCTTTCGAGTTGATTAAATTGAATTGTTTCAATTTACGCTCTAAAATTTCTTTTCCATCTTGAACAATAGCTTTACGTAGCTCGTTCAATGCACCACGGATTTTTTGTTTTGCTCTTGCAGAAGATACATAGTTAACCCATTCTTCTGTTGGTTTTTGTTTGTCAGAAGTGATGATTTCTATTTGGTCACCGTTTTGTAATTGGTAACTCAATGGTACTAATTGTGTATTTACTTTTGCACCAATACATTTGTTTCCAATTCCTGTGTGGATATCGTAAGCAAAGTCAAGGATTGTTGCGCCTGTCGGAAGCACACGTAATTGTCCCTTAGGAGTAAACACATAAATTTCGTTTGTAAACAAGTTCATCTTGAATTCGTTCACGAAATCCATTGCACTTAAGTTATGGTTTTCCATCAAGTCGCGTATTTCAGCAATCCAGCGGTCAAACTTAGACTCTTCGTTGTTATTTTCTTTGTATTTATAGTGTGCTGCAAATCCCTTCTCTGCGATTTCATCCATACGTTTAGAACGAATTTGTACTTCAACCCATTTCCCTTGTTGAGACATAACGGTAGTGTGCAAGGATTCGTAACCATTCGCACGTGGAGTTGAAATCCAGTCACGTAAACGCTCAGGGCTTGGTTGGTAGAAGTCTGTTACTAAACTGTATATTCTCCAACAATCTGGTTTCTCTAGTTCAGCTGGAGTATCTACGATAACTCGAATCGCGAATAAATCGTAAACTTCTTCGAAAGGAATGCTTTTCGTTTGCATTTTTCTCCAGATAGAAGAAATGGATTTTGTTCTTGCTTTTATTTCATATACATATCCTTCGTAGTTTAATGCTTCTTTGATTGGCTCAGTGAAGGATTTAATGAAACGATTACGAGATTCTTTTGTTGATTTTAATTTACTTTCTATTGAGTGGTAATTTTCAGGATCGGTGTGTAAAAACGCCAAATCTTCCAATTCACTTTTGATAGAGTGTAAGCCTAAACGGTGAGCTAAGGGTGCGTATAAAAATTTAGTTTCAGAGGCAATTTTCAAACGCTTGTCTGCACGCATACTTCCTAGGGTACGCATGTTATGTAAACGGTCTGCAAGTTTGATAAGTACTACACGAATATCATCTGAAATAGTCAAAATCATTTTACGGAAATTCTCCGCTTGAATTGATGAATTTTCGTCAAATATTTCTGGAATTTT
>CANGHE010000275.1 GCA_947453545.1 Flavobacteriia bacterium | reverse complement strand
GCTTCCATAAGTGCCTCATCTATAGTGATACTACCGATGTAGTTTAAGTCAGCTTGGGTTACACGAACGCGATGTATTTTGGATTTTACAACTTCAATTAACATAATCTTTTTTTACCGTCGCAAATTTACATTAAATATTAGGAGATAAGCATGTGAGTAGTAATATTCTTTAACTTAAATACTAATTAATTGATTTTCAAATTGTCAATCAATCTGATATCTCCTGCTGATGCAACGATACAGGCGATTGATTCTGCAACCCAAGTATCGTTAAGTTGTTCCAATGTTTCTGGATTTACGATCTCTAAATATTCTAACGAAAGATTTCCTTGGTTAAAAAAATGTGTTGCGTCTATTTTGAGTTGATAAGGAGAGCTGTTTTGGTAATTGTTTTGAATGAATTTGAGTGTGCTATAAAGTATTAGAGCATCTTCTTTTTGTGTTTCATTTAGTCTTAAATTTCTACTGCTCATAGCTAATCCGTTTTCTTCACGAACAGTGTCACATGCAATGATGTTGATTGGTAACTTAAAATAGTTGGTCATGTATTTGATAACTGCAACTTGCTGAAAATCTTTCAATCCAAAATAAGCATTGGTTGGTTGCGTGATTTGAAAAAGTCTGTAAACTATTTGACAAACGCCAATAAAGTGACCAGGGCGTTGCTTGCCTTCCATGATTGTGTCTAATTTCCCTAAATCGATTCCAGGAAATTCATAATTTTGATATATTTCTTCGGTATTAGGCATAAATAGGATGTCACATCCAATTTCTTCTAGTAATTTCTTATCTTCCTCTTCTTTTCTAGGGTATTTAATCAGATCTTCTGGGTTATTGAATTGAGTTGGATTAATGAAAATAGTGGTTATAACCACATCATTTTCTGTTTTTGCTTTACGTACCAAAGATGCGTGTCCATTGTGTAATGCACCCATAGTGGGCACAAGTCCTGTTTTTTTGTTCTTTTCAAGGAGCGCATCTAATTCAATTTTCAGATTCGCAAGGGTGTAGATAGTTTTCACAAATGTGTAATTAACGTATTTTAGGAAGGCAAAACTATTTCTTTTTCTTTATGTTTAGGTATTTTTTTGTAATTTTGTGAACTTTATTATTATATACTTCCTATGGAGAAAAAAAGAATTCTTTTTGTTTCACAAGAAATTATGCCTTTCTTGCCAAAAAGTGAATTATCAAATACGGCTAGAAAATTACCACAAGGGATTCAAGATTCAGGTAAAGAGATTCGTGTTTTTACTCCCAAATTTGGAAGTATTAATGAGAGACGTCACCAATTACATGAGGTTATTCGTTTGTCCGGAATGAACTTAATCATCGATGATAATGATCATCCTTTGATTATCAAAGTAGCTTCCATTCCAACAGCTAGAATGCAGGTGTATTTTATTGATAATGAAGAGTTTTTTAAAAGAAAAAATACAGTAACAGAAGAAGACGGAACATATTATAAAGATAATGATGAACGTTCTATGTTTTTCTGTAGAGGTGTATTGGAAACTGTTAAGAAATTGGGTTGGAAACCGGATGTGATTCATTGTCACGGATGGATGGCTTCTTTAATGCCATTGTACATTAAGAAGAGTTATAACAAGGATCCTCATTTTGCAGATACAAAAGTTGTTGTTAATTTATATAATAACAATTTTGATACACCTTGGGACACTCGTTTTTCCGAAAAATTAGCTTTTGAAGGTTTTTCATCTGATGTAATAGAAGGTGTAAAAGATCCATCTTATTATAATATTTTAAGTACCGTAGTTAAGTTTGCTGATGGTGTTACTGTAGGTAGTGAAAAATTGGATGAATCATCTCAAAAAGTGTTTGATGATGCAACGTGTTTAAAATTATCTTATTTGCCAGAAGAGAATCAAGTAAAAGGGTTCTCTGAGTTTTTTGATAAGGTAATAGAAGAAGAGATTCTTATTTCTTAAATTCATTGAATTGAAGCGTATTTATCTATATATCTTTATAATTATTTTCTCTCTCTCGTCATGTAAGAAAGAAATCTCCAGTACAGGTGCGTCTGCGTTATCGTTGAAAGATGCTGTTTTATCAGGTGTTGACACCTTTACTTTGAATACATCTTCTGTATTACAAGATTCAATTATATCATCAAATCCAGCATATTTGTTGTTAGGTTCATATGCTGATCCTGTATTTGGAAAATCTACAGCTTCATTTTATTCTCAAGTTCGAATTACATCCATTTCTCCTAATTTTGGATCTTTATCAACATTAACAGTTGATTCTGTTGTTGTAGGAATTCAAGTAAGTGATTATTATGGTGATTTAACACCACAATATGCTCAAATCTATCGAATTACGGAAGATTTAAGTTCTTCAAAAACTTATTATACTAATTCTTCGGTTCAAACAGATGGTGTTAACTTGGTTTTAGATAATGACAAGCTTGTTACGCCAAAACCATTAGGTTATTATTTTGTTGATAATAATAAAGATTCTATTTGGAATCAAATCAGAATTAGAATCAAACCAGAAATTGGTGATTTACTTATTAATCAATCGGTGACTTCCCCAACCACATATTCATCTGTCGAAAGCTTTACATCATGGTTTAAGGGGTTGCATATAAATTTAAAAAATGATAATTTATTAAATAAGCAAGGTTCTATTTTTTCAATTAGTAGCTCACCGCAATTGATTGTTTATTATCATCAAAATGGAGTTTCAAAAAAATATAATTACGAACTCAATTCAAATGGCGTCAGATTTAACAATGTAAATGTTAATTTGACAAATTCAAAAGTTGAAGAAGGGATAAAATCAAATAATGTTAAAGAGTTTTATGCTCAAGCTAATAATATAAGAGCTAGTATAAAAATTCCATATTTAAATACTGTTTCAAGTAACTCAGTAATACAAAGTGCAACTCTAATTTTACCCTATGATCTTGAAGATGTTAAATCTTATTCTCCTAGTAATGAGGTTTCAGTATCTATCCCTACTTCGTTAACAGACCATTCATTGAGAGTAATTGGATATGGTGTTATCGATACGATTAATAAATACTATGTTATAGATATTAGAGATCATGTCCAGCATGTTATTTCAATGAAGAGATTAAATTATGGGTTGTTTGTTGCTCCCAAATTTTTTAGTACAAGTGCTGAACGTATTCGTTTTAACAACGAATTTTCAGATAAAAAGCCAAAATTATATATTAAATATTCAAGTTATTAAAATTTAGTTATATGTGTGGAATAGTTGCTTATATAGGTAAAAAAGATGCCTTTCCTG
>CANGHE010000274.1 GCA_947453545.1 Flavobacteriia bacterium | reverse complement strand
GGCTGTTGTAGTCGTAACGATAACCTAGTAATACCGTGTTTTTATCGTTTATTTTATACTCATTTTGAATGAAAATTCCAGGTATGTGAGAAAGAGCGACTTTTGTTGTTGTTCCATCAATTGATGAAGTAGCTGGAGAATTGTCATCATATCTAGTATTTCGGATACTCGAGCCAACAAGCAATGTATGTTTATTAATTTTCTTATCCCAATATACTTGCATAAATGCCACTTGCTGATTGGCCATATAAGGTGTATTTCCGTACCAAGAATTTTGATTATGCCAATTGTAAGAAAATTGGGTTATGATTTTTTCCTTCATAGGAAGTTGATAGTTACCAATGATTTCGAATCGATTGGTGTAAATAGATTCACCATAAATACTATCTGTACCTCTCCATTGTTTATTCCAATTGGTTTGTCCTCCCCATCTGTCTTCTTGAACGAATCTAAATGCAATGTTGGCTAATCTGTTTTCAAAGCGATTATATTGCCATTTATTAAAAATAGACAATCGATTTTGTAGCGTTAAATCTGTAAATCCATCGTTGTTCCGATCAATAACGTTTTGAAAATTATAATAATTAACACCAATCAAACTGCTTAGAGAACTATCAATTTTTATTTTAGTAGCGAAGTCTGTATTGATTTCTCCCCAGTCTGTTCCGAATACATCGACGTTAATTAATGGTGTTTTATTTGGCGATTTAGTGATTACATTAATAATTCCTCCCATTGCATCCGAACCGTATAAGGATGACCCAGGGCCTTTTACTATTTCTATTCGATCAACTAAACTTGTTGGAATACCACTCAATCCATACACTGAAGACAAACCACTAACGATAGGCATTCCATCAATCAATATAAGCGTATACGGTCCCTCCATTCCATTGATATGAATATCACCAGTGTTACAAACATTACAATTTATCTGTGGTTTAACACCGTTTACCATTCCTAATGCATCAAAGATCGAAGGGGTAGGGTTTTTCTGAAGTAAGCGAAACGAAATAATTTCAACGGGTATTGGACTATCCGATTTTTTTGATGCTTTCAATGTTCCTGTAACAACCATTTCTTCAACGTTTTTTGTACTATCTACTTGACTGAATGAAATGATAGAAATCAGAAGAAAAACGAAAATGAATGTTGTTTGTTTAATCTCTATATATTGTTTCATAATACAAATATAATAAGTTAGATTAACCTAACTTGTGATTATTTCATAAAAAAGACCGATAAATTTTCATCTATCAGTCTTTTAGTTTTTTTATTATTACCCCTCATTTCGACTCCGCTCAATGTGACGGGGTTTTAAACTTCATTCAATGTGACGGGGTATTATAATCCATTCAATGTGATGTGGTTATAGGGTTTGTCAAAGTGACGAGGTTAGTTTTACTCAGGACAAATCACAAACAACGGGTAATCTTTCATCATCGCATTTACTTTTGTTCTAACGTCCGCTAACACTTCTTCGTTACCGATATTTGTCAGTACCTCATCCAATAATTTTACGATTTCTTTTGTTTCTGTTTCTTTCAATCCACGGGAAGTAATTGCTGGTGTACCAACACGAATTCCAGAAGTAACAAAAGGAGATTCAGTATCAAAAGGAACCATATTTTTATTTACAGTAATATCTGCTTTTACCAAATTGATTTCTGCGTCTTTTCCGTTTACCCCTTTCGAACGTAAATCGATCAACATACTATGATTATCTGTTCCTTCTGAAACGATGTTATAACCTAACTTCACCAATTCTTCTGCCATCACAGCTGCATTTTTTTGTACTTGCTGCATGTATTTTTTGTACTCTGGTGTCAAAGCTTCTCCAAACGCGACTGCTTTTGCTGCAATCACATGCTCTAGTGGTCCACCTTGTATTCCAGGGAAAACAGCAGCATCTAATAACGCTCCTAATGTTTTTAGGTTTCCATTGTTCCACTTGATACCCCAAGGATTCTCGATGTTTTCACGCATCATAATTACTCCTCCACGTGGTCCGCGCAAAGTTTTGTGAGTCGTTGTTGTTACAATGTGACAAAATGCTAACGGATCGCTTAATAAACCTGTAGCAATTAATCCTGCTGGGTGCGAAATATCAGCTAAAATAATAGCTCCAACTTCATCTGCAACTTTACGTATACGCGCATAATCCCAATCTCTGGAATAAGCTGAAGCTCCACAAATAATCATTTTTGGTTTTTCGCGACGTGCAACTTCTTCCAACATTTCGTAGTCAACATACCCCGTCTCTTTTTTTACACCATAGAAAAATGGTTTGTATAATTTTCCTGAGAAGTTAACAGGCGAACCATGTGTTAAGTGACCACCATGCGATAAATCGAACCCTAAAATTTTATCACCAGGATTCAAACAAGCTAAGAAAACAGCTGCATTTGCTTGTGCTCCTGAGTGTGGTTGAACATTTGCCCAAGTAGCACCAAATAATTGACACAAACGATCAATAGCTAATTGTTCAACTTTATCAACAACTTCGCAACCACCATAATATCTTTTACCTGGAAGTCCTTCAGCATATTTATTTGTCAATACAGAACCCATAGCTTCCATAACTTGTTCGCTTACAAAATTTTCAGAAGCAATCAACTCAATACCATGTAATTGTCTATTTTTCTCTTCTTGAATTAAATCAAATATTACTTTATCTCTTTCCATGCTAATCTATTCAGTAATTAATAGTAAACAAATATATTAATTAGACATGAGACATTTGTCATTAGATATGAGAAAAGGAGTTAAAAGAAAAAAGACTTCTAGAAAAAAGACCACTTCGATTAAAGATTTAATAACTCGAACATTTAAGTCTTTGTTCTTTTTTTAATCTTTCGTCTAAAAAAGTCTTTTTATTACACTCAATTTATGAGAATAGTCTCCAAGTTCTTCACTCCAAATACCAGTGTCATCGAGTTTATCGATTTTAACTCTTCCACTAGCGTGAATGATTTTAGATTTTGATAGTAATATACCAACATGAATAACCCTTACTGCTTCATTTGTGAAAAAAGCGAGATCACCTAACCGTGCATCTTTTCTTTGGATGGATGTTCCTTTTAGTGCCTGTTGCGATGCATCACGAGGTAATTCTAAACCTTGACTTCTGAATACGATTTGAGTAAATCCCGAACAATCAATTCCATAATTAGATTTTCCTCCCCATAAATATGGAGTATTTAAGTACGTTTTTGAAAATTGCAGAATTGTTGATTGAGTAATGTTGTATTTACTTGTGTAACTGTGTATTCCTATAAAAAAAT
>CANGHE010000273.1 GCA_947453545.1 Flavobacteriia bacterium | reverse complement strand
TCATCAGACAATTGTAATGCTTGTTCAGCATCTTGCACAACACCATATTTAGGGAAAAGGATATTATTTTCTTCTAATAATTTAGAGAAACGTCCTCTGTCTTCCGCTAAATCTAAAGCTTCGTAACTAGTACCTAAAATTTTAATTCCGAAACGGTTTAATTTTTCAGCTAATTTAAGCGCTGTTTGTCCACCCAATTGTACGATAACTCCTTCTGGCTTCTCGTGCTGAATGATATCGTAAATATGTTCCCAGAAAACAGGTTCAAAATACAATTTATCCGCTGTATCGAAATCTGTAGAAACAGTTTCTGGATTACAGTTAATCATGATTGTCTCATAACCACATTCTTTTGCAGCTAATACACCATGTACACAACTATAATCAAACTCGATACCTTGACCAATACGATTAGGTCCAGAACCTAGAACCACTACTTTTTTCTTATCCGATACGATACTTTCGTTTTCGTATTCAAAAGTTGAATAGTAGTAAGGAGTTTTAGCTTCGAATTCAGCAGCACATGTATCCACTAATTTAAATACACGTTTAATACCCATCTCCGTACGTTTGACATGTACCTCTGACTCTAAACAACGTAATAAGTGAGCAATTTGTCTATCAGCATATCCTTTTTGTTTCGCTGTAAACATAAGATCTTTAGGAATGTTACCTAAATGATATTTCTCAATCTTACGCTCTAACTTGATTAAATCTTCAATTTGCTTTAAGAACCAAACGTCGATTTTTGTTTTATCGTGAATCGTTTTAAAAGGAATACCTAATTTAATAGCATCATACACATGGAACAAACGATTCCAAGAAGCGAATTCCAAAGAATGTAATATTTGCTCTTGATTTGTCAATTCTTTTCCATCTGCACCCAAACCATTTCTATCAATCTCTAATGACTGACAAGCTTTTTGAAGTGCCTCTTGAAAAGAACGACCGATACCCATTACCTCTCCTACTGACTTCATTTGAAGTCCTAGTTTACGATCCGTTCCTGGGAATTTATTAAAGTTCCAACGTGGTATTTTTACAATTACATAATCCAATGTAGGTTCAAATAACGCCGAAGTACTTTTTGTAATTTGATTTTTTAATTCATCTAAATTGTATCCAATCGCTAATTTAGCAGCTATTTTAGCAATTGGATAACCAGTTGCTTTTGATGCTAATGCAGAAGAACGAGAAACACGCGGGTTAATTTCAATTGCAATAATATCTTCATTTTCATCAGGAGATACCGCAAACTGAACATTACATCCACCTGCAAAGTTACCGATAGAACGCATCATTTTGATAGACATATCCCTCATACGTTGAAACGTAGTATCAGATAAAGTCATTGCAGGAGCAACAGTAATTGAATCTCCTGTATGGATTCCTAGCGGATCAAAATTCTCAATTGAACAAATAATTACTACGTTGTCATTGTTATCACGTAATAACTCTAATTCATATTCTTTCCATCCCAACAAAGCTTTATCAATCATCACCTCATGAATAGGAGATAATTGAAGACCTCTTTCAAGTAAGTTGTCAAATTCTTTTGGATCATGCACTACAGAAGCACCTGCCCCTCCTAAGGTATACGAAGCACGAATACATAAAGGGAAACCAAATTCTTGCGCAATTTCTTTTCCTTCTAAAAAGGATTTAGCCGTTTTTTGTGGAGCCATAGGAACATCTATTTTCCCCATCAACTCTCTAAATTCTTCGCGATTTTCAGTGATATCGATTGCTGCAATATCTACACCAATCATTTTTACACCATACTCTTCCCAAATCCCCATCTCTTCACACTTCATCGCCAAGTTCAATCCTGTTTGACCACCCATAGTTGGTAATACAGCATCAATTTTGTGTTGTTGAAGTATTTTCACGATATACTCTGGTTCCAAAGGCCATAAGTAAACATTGTCTGCAACTAATTTATCCGTCATAATTGTCGCCGGATTGGAGTTGATTAATGTTACTTCAATTCCTTCTTCTCTTAAGGAACGAGCGGCTTGAGAGCCGGAATAATCGAATTCGCAAGCTTGTCCAATGACAATAGGTCCACTTCCGATGATTAAGACTGATTTAATGGATTCGTTTTTTGGCATAAAATGCGCTATTTAGATTTCAATTTGACAAAAATACTTAACTACAAATTGAGCGCAAATTTAGTTAAAATTTTATGGATAACAAGACCGATTCAAACGAATTTAGAGAATGTGTAAAACTTTAATATTAAAATTATATTAGAATGTAGATTTCCAATATACTATCCATTTAAATATAGACTTATCCCTTCTTTTTCTTCTATTGATTTTGATCCTTGCAAACCACCTGTGTGAACAAACACGATTGAAGTATTGTCAAATTGGGGGTTTTTCAATTCCTCTAGTAATGCAAAAAAAGCTTTCCCTGTATATACTGGATCTAATGGTAATTGATGTTTAGTATAAATCTCTTTAATAAACATAAGTAGTTCTTTAGAATATTTCCCATATCCACCAAAATGATAATTAGGGTGAACTACCACATCTTCCATTAAATCATTCGGGAATTCATCTTGAAAAACAAACCATCTCAACTGTTGTAACATGGTTCCTTCTACATCAAAACCTTTCAAAACAGGTACAACATGTAGTTTAGTATTATTTGGTTTACCTAATAACAACCCACAGGAGGTCGTAGTAGTTCCTTGAGCAACAAAAAGATGATCTATATCCTTAGGTAATTCATTCCAAATTTCTTGGCAACCTACCATACCCAAATAATTACCACCTCCTTCAGGAACAAAATAATAATTGGGGTAATCCATTTTTAATTCATCAATATATTGTTTATCATTTCTCATCCCATATTCTTCTCTTGTGAGAAAAATCAACTTCATACCCAATTGATGACATTTTTGTAAAGTCTCATTCGAATTCAGATTTAATTCTTCACCCCGAACAAAACCAACAACAGGAATTCCTGCTTTATTTGCTGCTGAAGCTGTTGCAACAAGATGGTTTGAATAAGCACCACCAAAGGTGAAAATTCCTTTATATTTACCTTGAGCGACTTGCAATAGGTTATATTTCAATTTCCTCCATTTGTTCCCCGAAACATCCTTATGAATTAAATCATCTCTTTTAACGAATAACTTAATCCCTCTTTTAGTAAAGTCAGGAATCAGTAGTTCTTGAAGAATGGAAGGAGTGGTATCAAATAAGTCAGTCAACATATCTTATATATATACATCAAAGATAAATTAAGAATTTAAGAATGATTAAATATGCTATATTTTTCTACATTTGCGAAAAGAAAATT
>CANGHE010000272.1 GCA_947453545.1 Flavobacteriia bacterium | reverse complement strand
GTAAAGTGATTTTATTTCGTAAACTTCTCTCTCTTCTAGTACTTCCATAATCAAAATTGGGCTACAAAATTACGTTTCTTTTATGGATAAAGCAAATAAGCAATTTATTATCTTCTAGTAAAAGAAATAAAACAAAAAAGCCCAACATAATTGTCGGGCTATTGTATATTAATTGGATGAATTATCCTTTCACTAACCACTCTTCTTTCAATCCTTTCAGTGTATCCACCAACGGATTGTAATAGGCGTAACCTTGTAATTCAACTAACTTGCGGTATGGATGAAGAGCACGCTGACCAGCTTGATTTTCAACCACTACTTGCATACGATTAAAAAAATCAACTTCTAATTCTTTTCCCAATTCTTTAACAAATCGTACAGAACTATCAACCGAACAACCTGAAGCACTTGCATCTGACTGATCCACAACAAATGCAATTGTGAATTCATTCAACATACATGCCTTTGCTTTCAAGGGAGTACTATGTGCTTTCCATTGTGAAGCAAAATGTTCTAAATTTTCTTGAATAAACGCTGCTTCTGTTGGACTTATTGGTCTACTTGCATTATACAACCAAACGCGACTGTCGTCTGAAAACCCCTCAAATAAATTATAAATCTGCTGCATTTGCTATCAATTCTGCGACATCCAATACTTGAATATCTTGTTCTTTATTAAAGTTCTTTATTCCATCAGTCATCATGGTGTTGCAAAATGGACATCCCGTTGCAATAACACTTGCACCCGTTTCCAACGCACCCTCTGTACGTTCTACGTTAATTTCCTTATTACCTTTCTCTGCTTCTTTAAACATTTGCGCACCACCTGCACCACAGCACAAACCATTAGTTTTACAACGCTTCATCTCTACTAACTCAGCATCCAATTTTTCAATCAACGAACGAGGTGCTTCATAAACATCATTCGCACGACCTAAATAACATGGATCGTGGAATGTGATTTTTTTTCCTTTGTAAGTCTGACTTCCTTCTAATCCTAATTTACCTTGATTGATTAAATCTTGAATCAATTGTGTATGATGAATTACTTCATATTTTCCACCCAATTCAGGATATTCATTTTTCAAGGTATTAAAGCAATGAGGACATGCAGTAACAATCTTCTTAACCTCATATCCATCCAACACTTGAATGTTCATCATCGCTTGCATTTGAAACGTAAATTCGTTTCCTGCACGCTTTGCTGGATCACCAGTACAACTCTCCTCAGCTCCCAAAACAGCAAACTTCACATTACAATGATGTAAAATCTTTGCTACGGCTTTGGTAATTTTCTTTGCTCTGTCATCGAAACTTCCAGAACAACCAACCCAAAATAAAATATCTACTGCTTCTCCACGTGCCATCATTTCGGCCATCGTTGGAACTTGAAAAGGTGTACTCATATTATTTCTCAAATACTTGAATAGTAACTTGTTGTTCTACTAAATCTGTAAATCTTCCTTTGTATTGTGTAGCACGAACCATATGATTATCAATCCAATGGTAATTTCCACCTCTTGGTTTACCCATTACCATTCCGTGGTATTTAAATCCGTGTTGTGCTAACCAACGCTCTGTATATTCTCTATGCTCTTCTGTGCGTGATGTGAAAAATGTAATAATATGACCTTCATCATACCATTTGTTTAAGGTAACTAACGCTTCAGGATAAACCTCAGCAGTTAACATACGCTCTGGCTCCTCATTTGGAATATCATCACATATAGTACCATCAATATCGATCAAATAATTCTTTACATTCTCTGGTAAAACTGGACTAATAGCGTGTCCATTCTCATTTAAAGGTATTAATTCCATACTATTCAATTTTTGTTTATTCGCTTTTATATTCTATCCAATTCACTTTCTACTAAAATCTTTTCTCTCATGTCTAAGGTATTTTGTCTCATGTCTGAGATCTCACATCTGAGGTCTAAGGTCTTACTCATTAATCCAATTCCCTCTATCCGCAGGTGAAAACTGCCAAGGCGCTCCATTGTTTTCAATATTCGACATCATACCTGTCAATTCCGTTGGCATTTTTGATTCTTCCATTACCAAGTAACGACGTAAATCAACGATGATAGACAAAGGATCAATATTTACTGGACATTCTTGCACACAAGCATTACACGAAGTACATGCCCAAATTTCTTCTTCTGTAATATAGTCGCCTAATAAACTTTTACCATCCGTAAAGTCTTTTCCATTTTTACGAATCCCTTCCCCTACTTCAACCAAACGATCTCGGGTATCCATCATAATTTTACGCGGAGACAATAACTTCCCTGTTTGATTTGCAGGACAAGAAGATGTACAACGTCCACATTCCGTACACGTATATGCATCCAATAAATTTTTCCATGTCAAATCAGTAACATCTTTCGCTCCAAAACGCATTGGCGCTTCTGCCTCTCCTGTCGGTGCAGCAAAAGGATCAATCGATGGATCCATCATTTTTTTAACCTCTTCTGTTACGGAAGCTAAATTCGTTAAACGTCCTTTTTTCTCTAAATTTGAATAATACGTATTTGGGAAAGCCAATACAATATGAAAATGTTTGGAATAAGGTAAGTAATTTAAAAAAGTAAAAACCATTACTAAGTGTCCCCACCATCCAATACGCTCGATAACCATCAATGCACCATCTGAAAAATTCCCAAACAATGCTGGACCTACACAACTTGAAATACTAAATCCAAAAGTATCTTTCACTCCGTGTGCCGCGTGCGACAAACCTCTATTAAACAATACCTCATCAGCCCCATTCATCATAAAAATGAACGTCACCAAAACGATTTCCATGATTAAAATAAGATTAGCATCTTTTTTTGGCCAACCAGCCAATTCTTTCATGTTCAAACGTGGTAATTTCAATAAATTTCTGCGCGATAAAAATGCAACTGTTGCAAGCAATGCCAACACGGAAAGAATTTCTATGAAACTAATCATGAAAGTATAGAAACCACCCAAAGCGCCTTTAAACAAACGGTGCGAATTAGAAAATCCATCCGCAAAGATTTCAATCAATTCAATTTGTGTAATGATAAAAGCTGCATACAAACACAAATGCAATAAGGCAGGCAAAGGACGTGTGAACATTTTCTTTTGACCTAGCGCAACTAATGCCATTGTTTTCCAACGTTCTGCTGCATTGTCTGAACGATCAATTTCTCTTCCTAATAGGATATTGGAACGTACTTGTAGAATGTTCTTTGTAAAGAAGTAAAAACCTCCTACTACTAAAAGACTAAAAATTACGATTGCCATTGTGTTATTTATTTAAAGGTATTGAATCTAATAATTTTCTT
>CANGHE010000271.1 GCA_947453545.1 Flavobacteriia bacterium | reverse complement strand
CCAATTGGGAAGCCCCACAAATAATCACTTTAGATGTAGAGATTACTAACTCAGGTGTTGGTCCTGGCAGCGATGCAGGAGGGTGTGAACATACCTAGTATGCAATGAATAAAAGAATATTTTTTTTATTCCTTTTCTGTTCTCTTTTCTCTTTTAGTCAAGATACTATCTTCAAGAAATCCAATGAGATTCTTCCTTGTAAAATAGTTTATTCATCTGATTCAATTCTATATTTCAGAACATCGGAAACGCAAAAAGAATTATCCGTAATCAAAAGAAATGAAGTAATCCGTTTTGTTCAAAGTCCAAAAGCTACTGATAATGTATTTAAGCAAAAGGATTTTCTTACGTTGGGATTTGGCGGTGGTCAAGACTTTGGTGGAATTGGTTTTAATCTTGTTGTATACCCTCATAAAAACATAGGTCTCTTTGCAGGAGCAGGGTTTATGTTAGTTGATCTAAGTTATAACGTCGGAGTAAAACTTCGAAAATTTAGAACAAAAGAAAACTCAAAAATTTCTCCTTTTCTTACAGCAATGTATGGATATACAAGTGCTTTTAGAGTTATCGGAAATAGTTCATTCAATAAAATCTATTACGGATTTACCCCAGGTATCGGATTGGATTATAAAAAGAATAGTACACGACAAAATTATTGGAGTTTCGGACTAAATTATCCTTTACGATCTAAGGATGAAAAAAATTATTTCGATTATTTAAATGGGTTGTATGGAACTAAATCATCTACTCCTATGTTTCCAATAACTTTCTCTATCGGTTACAAGCGCATTTTAGAATATAAAAAATAACACCTTGCCTTTAGCAAGCAATAAATGATTCCGCTTGAATCAACTCAGAAATAATCAATTCTATCCCATTTGAATGTCCCTGAATAATAAAATAGTATGTCTATTCATCCGTTACTTTGACTTCGGAGAAGTCATATGTTGTTTGCTGAAAGCAAGCATTAGAGATTTCAACTCCAGAGGAGTCGTATGTTAAATTCATATACTGGTATAGTTTGCGTTATGCATTTAAGATTAAAATAAAGCGATAGCTTAGAGAACTTTTAATCCCCTTTGTTCAATACTTGCCTTTAAAATTTTTGCGTTAAATTGTGTGTGTTATGATATTTCTAAATCTATAGGTTACAAAAGAATTCAATAATATAGGAAATAATATTATCCAATAAAAAAGGGTGAACGAATCACCGTTTCACCCTTAATACTTTCAAAATAAATATCTTTTACTTTTTTAATAAAGTAGCAAAATCTTTAGCAAAGTAAGTCAAGATACCATCCGCGCCCGCTCTTCGAATACTAAGTAGCATTTCAGACATAGTTGCTTCATAATTTAACCAACCATTTTGCGAGGCAGCATAAACCATTGCACACTCTCCACTAACATTGTAAGCTGTAATTGGCGCAGTAAACTTTTCTTTTAAAGCTGCAATTACATCTAAATAACATAAAGCTGGTTTCACCATCAACATATCCGCTCCTTCTTTCAAATCTAGTTCCGCTTCAAGTAAAGCTTCTCTTCTATTCGCTGGATTCATTTGATACGTTTTTTTATCTCCTGACTTTGGTGCAGAATCTAAAGCATCACGGAAAGGTCCATAGAATGCACTTGCGTATTTAACCGAGTAAGACATGATACTTACATCTGTAAATAACTCTTTATCTAAGGCTTCACGAATATAACCTACTCTTCCATCCATCATATCGGAAGGACCAATAATATCAATTCCTGCTTGTGCTTGTGCAATAGCCATTTTTGCTAAAATTGGTAAGGTTTCGTCATTCAAAATTTTACCATCTTGTACCAATCCATCGTGACCATCAGAGGAATAAGGATCCATAGCAACATCACTCATCAATACGATTTCTGGAAACTCTTGTTTCAAGGTGCGAATTACATCCAAATAAAAATTGTCAGAAGCATAACTATGTGAAGCGATTTTATCCTTTAATTCTTCTTGAATTGCAGGAAACAACACATAATTATTAATCCCCAAGGACAAACATTTTTCAACTTCTGGAAGTAAAGTATCTATACTCCAACGGAAATTATTTGGCAAGGATTTAATTTCGGTTTTTACCCCTTTCCCATCTTGTAAGAAAATAGGATAAATTAAATTTTCAGCACCTAATTTTGTTTCTTCTACCATAGAACGAATGGCAGCATTTTTTCTATTTCTACGAGGACGAATAAGCATTTTCTATTTTTTTAAATTAATTATTTCTTTATTAATATGATTTTGTAATAAATCTTTCGTGTGTAATACTTAATAGTTTAGATGGAGGAGTTTGAATAGCGGAAAGTGTGGACGCTGCCCCCACTTTTGTGTTTTTTAATTGTGTGGACACTGTCCCCAATTTAGCATCGATACTTAACTTAGTTTGTTCGAAATAAGCTAGTATTGAATCATTTAAGTAAGAATAAACTAAATAAAACTGTCTGAATTTGTATAGAGAACGTTTATCTATACCCTTAATATGAGCTAGTTTTAAAGCTAAATTTTGAATTAGATTTTCACCATACTCTGCTCTTACACTACCATTCTGTTCGAATTCTATGATGTAAAACCCAATCATCCAATTTCTTATAGTCAAGGCTTGATTAACAGCATTAACAGCTGACTTCTGTAAAGCTGAATGAGTATTTTCAATAGATTGAACTAAACTATCTAGATGATTCATACATTAAATATAAAACAAAAAAGACAAAAGACTTTAATAATTAAAGTCTTTTGTCTCATGTCTATTGTCTAAGGTCTATAGAATAGACAATTAGATATTTTCAATAATAACCGCTGATGCACCACCACCACCATTGCAGATAGCAGCACCACCAAACTTAGCGTTACGTTGTTTCAATACATTCAATAAAGTAACTATGATACGAGAACCAGAATTCCCTAGTGGGTGACCTAATGCAACCGCACCTCCATTTACGTTTACTTTATCAGCATCTAAACCTAATATTTTAACATTCGCTAATCCAACAACAGCAAAAGCTTCGTTAAATTCCCAAAATGCGATATCTTCTTTTTTCAACCCTGCTTTGTCTAAGGCTTTGTCTACTGCTTTTGCAGGAGCAGTTGTAAACCACTCAGGTGCATGTGCAGCATCAGCATAAGAAACAATCTTAGCCAATGGCTTCAAGTTGTATTTCTCAACTGCCTCTTTAGATGCTAAAATTAGCGCAGATGCTCCATCATTTAATTTTGAAGCATTCGCTGCAGTAATTGTTCCTTCTTTATCAAATGCTGGGCGCAAAGTAGGGATTTTATCTAAAAACACATTTTTGTATT
>CANGHE010000270.1 GCA_947453545.1 Flavobacteriia bacterium | reverse complement strand
TATCAGCAATGGGTTTACCCATCAATGTAATACTTAAGTGATAAGTATGACCATGAATGTTTTTACAAGGTCCATCATAACCATATAAAGCGTGTGTCATATCAAAAGTAAAATCTTTGGTTACGCGAATTGTAGAATTTAAGGCCATAGAATTTGATTTTGTTTTGCAAAGATAACGCAATTATATAACATTTTAATAGTTTCCAATGTTGATGAATTAGACATCCAAGATCTAACATCAAACATTCACCATTAATCATTCACCATTAAACATTAATAATTAACTATCTTTACCTCAATGAAAAATCTCGAAATTGCAATTGTTGGAGGTGGAGCAGCTGGTTTTTTTGCAGCAATCTCTGCGAAGGAACATTTTCCTGATGCTGTCGTGACAATTTATGAAAAATCAAATAAAGTACTAGCAAAAGTCAAGGTGTCCGGTGGTGGTAGATGCAATGTTACGCATGCTTGTTTTGATAATAAAGAACTATCTAAGTTTTATCCAAGGGGAACGAATCATTTGCGTAAAGCTTTTGATCTTTTTAATACAACATCTACTATTGCCTGGTTTAAAAATAGGGGGGTAGAATTAGAAACTTTATCGGATAATTGTATTTTTCCAAAATCAAATAGTTCTCAAACAATCATTGACTGCTTTGAATATGAAGCTAAAAGATTAGGTGTAATTGTAAAGATTCAAACACCAATTACAGATATTGTAAAGCTAGAAAAAGGGTATGTTTTATACGCTAACGAAAATGAAATCTTAGTCGATAGAATCATTTATACAACAGGTGGTCAACCTAAATCAACTTCCTTAAGTTGGGCAGAAAAATTGGGACATACGATTGTTCAGCCCGTACCTTCACTTTTTACTTTCAATATGCCTTCGGAACCAATTAGAGATTTAATGGGAATTGTCGTGGAGAAAGCAACGGTGCGTGTAGAGAAAACGAAATTAGAAGCAGACGGACCTTTGTTGATAACGCATTGGGGGATGAGCGGACCCGCAATCTTGAAATTGTCTGCTTTTGGCGCAAGAATTTTAGCGGAAGGTAATTATGATTTTGCTGTATTAGTCAATTGGTTGCATACAATGAAAGAAAATCAATTGCGAGAAGAGCTTGAAAAAGTAAAAGATACAAATTCAGATAAAAAAATAAGCAATTACAACCCTTTTAGCTTGTCTTCTCGTTTATGGAATTATTTAGTTGATAAGTCATCGATATCGCAAGATGCGCGCTGGAAAGAGGTTACAGGGAAGGCTTTTAATAAACTAGTGAATACTTTGTTAAACGACCGATATAAAGTGAAAGGCAAAACAACTTTCAAAGAAGAATTTGTTACGGCAGGAGGGATTGCTTTAGATGGTGTTGATTTTAAAACAATGGAAAGTCGTTATCAAAAGGGGCTTTATTTTGCCGGAGAAGTGTTGGATTTAGATGGTGTCACAGGAGGGTTTAACTTTCAGGCAGCCTGGACAACTGGGTATATTTCAGGTAAAAATGTTGGTTTATAGTCTATTTAACCTCTATACGCAACGATCCATCTAAACTACTTTGAATCAATAATTCATTGTCCATCGGGTAAATTCCGTCAATAGCGATAGAAGAAATGATCGTTGACATACGAATGTTTTTATCTAAATCTCTATTGAGTTCTTTTTCTACCAAAGATTTATTGTTTTTCAAATCGTTTTTCAAGTCATAGATTGCAGCCTCGCGTATTTTGTCTGTAATCAGATCATCGAAGAGCCACGCAGCACTTTTTATCAGTTTGTTTTTTGTTTCTATGTCAAACGAAAGGTCAGGAAATGATATAACTTGTTTTTCTTTATTGAATGTAGGAGTTCCTACTAAATAAAGTATTCCACTTCGTTTACCAGAGAAATGTACTTGGAAAGAAAGTTGTTTGTGGGATGCTCCTAAAATTTTAACAGAATCCAAAATGATTTTTTCTTTTTTGAGTAGAATTTCTTTTCCGTTTATGTTTTTACTCAATAAGCTATTGATGGCTTGGTAACTTCCATTGATGTCCAAATGAATCGAAAAACCACTGCTCTTTTCTTTGTTGTTGCTCAAATTTGGTAATGAAGATATAGGCGTGTTTTTAGATTCAAGTAACACTTTAGGGTAAGCATTAATAGTAACGATTAGGTTTAATATGTTTTTAGAGAATTCAGGGTTAGAAATACTCAACGAACTTGGATTAAGTGAAAAATAACCCATTCCTGCAATAGAGATAGGGGTGTTAAGTTGTTTCCAAATATCTGCAACTTGTTTTTTTACATCTGTATCCGCGATTTTTTTATCGATATCTTTGGTGACATCTTTCAAGGCTTTCGCCATTTCTTCTTCCAGTTTTTTAGTTGCATCGACTTTAAAAACAGTGATTTGACATTTGTCGATTGTTTCAATTTCTTTGACTTCGGTTTTCGCTTGAAGTTGGTAATTGTTTGCAATCGAAAGTGCCGTTGACGTACTCACTTTGATTTTACGCATTGCTTCACCTACACCACAACTCGCATAAATTCTCGGTGTAATGCAGTGGTCTTCGTCAGAGAACATACCTGTGCACGAAGGGCAGTAATTTAGTTTTATCGCATATTTCCCTGAAAGTTCGAGTAGTAAATTATTGTCCTTACCATCAAATTCTAAGGGGTTTCTTTCCAGTTTATACCAAAAGCTAATACCTTCACATTGTTTGACCTCGTCTTCAAACGTTTTGGCTGTTTGTTTTTCAGCTTCTTTGAGGTAGGAGGTAAGGTCAACCTGAATCGGAACATTGATTTCAGATTTTTCTTGTTTTACAACAGGTTCAACAGTTTGTACAGCAGGAGCTTTTGGTTGAATAGTCCCGCAACTGAATAGGGTAACAAGTAAAACAAATAGGATTAAATACTTCATTTGATATTTTGCGTCTTTTCGTCTTCCCTCTTGTTCACCTGAGCCTGTCGAAGGTTGAAGGGGGACCTAGGGGGATGACATTTATTTAATAAAAAAACTCTCCAATCATTGCGAAAGGAGAGTATGTTATATTAAAATTGGTTAGTTGAAATTTTACGAGGCAGACAAGAAATTAAATACCGCAGTTTACTGAAGTAAATGAGGTTTTTAATTTTGAAGTCGAACGAAGTAAAAATCAACAAAACAATTTTTATGCTTTTACAAGTAAAGACTCAATCGCGTGATTAAACGTTTCACTTGGACGTAAAGCTTTCGCAGCTAACTCTGTATTTGGGTAGTAGTAACCACCGATGTTTACAGCTTGACCTTGAACTTCGTTTAATTCATTTAAAATTGTTTCTTTGTTTGCTTCTAATTCAGCAGCCAACCCTTTAAAAGAAGC
>CANGHE010000269.1 GCA_947453545.1 Flavobacteriia bacterium | reverse complement strand
GTATCAAGAAAGATCGTTTGATTATCAAAAATTATGGAGAATCTAAATTATTGAATCAATGTAGTGATGGAGTTGAGTGCTCAGAAGAACTACATCAGGTGAATAGACGTACAGAGTTTGTGTTGATATTTCCTAAGGAATAAAGAAAAATAGTTAAATAGATGACTTATGCGCTTTTGAATGTTAATATTTTACATCCAAAGGCGCATTTTTTTATGTAGATAACTTTACCTTTGATAGTCTTTTTTCTATTTTGATAATTTTATAATATAAAAAAAGGTAACCTAATCGAAATTAAATAAATACTTGAAATAATGAAATTCAAATTGATTCTCACATTTATTCTAATCACAACTACCTATTTAGGTGTTTATGCTCAAGAAAAAAAAGAAGTAAACACAGCTGAACAATTATTTAATGCGAAACAATATTTAGAAGCAAGTAAGTATTATCAGATTTCAATTTTAGATAATCGAATAGATCCTTCTGAGAATCCTAATGTTTATAGGCATGGTATAGAAACTTTTGTAAAAACTAATAATTACCATTATGCATTAGATGCTTTGGATCAATTTAGTGCATGTGATAAATACACATTTGATGATGCATATAATCATGTTATGTTATTGCTATATGTTGGTGATTTATCACATGCCAAAAATATGATGTCTAAATCAGTAGTTATTAACGCAACAGATATTAAAAAGGAAAGATTAGAAGCATATTTGAATCAATTTAATTTGGCAAGTTTAGAAAGAGGTGAGGGATATGTTTTTGATTATGATTTTTATAATGCTTTTTATAAAGGATTTGCTGTAGACTATTTTCAGAAGGGTAAAGTATTAATTAAAGATAAAAAGACGTTAAAGGAATCACCATGGATAAACATAGCAGATGTTTATGGATCTCACTATGTTTTTAATGAAGACAAGAATGTATATGTTAAAAATAAAAAAATAAAGGGAAAGAAACATAATGGTGCGGCGTATTATGATAGTCTAGGTGGAATTTGGTATTATTCTCGTTTGGTAAATCCAAAATTGGATCCATTATCTGCGGGGCTTTATTGGTATGATATCAAAACAAAAAAAGAAACCGGATTTGTATATAATAGAAAAGATCATTATTTAGGACATCCGTGTTTATCAGAAAATAGACAGGTATTGTGGTTTACATCTAATCGTGAAGGTGGACTTGGTGGATTAGACATATGGTATTGTGTTAAAGATCAGATGGGTTGGGGAGAGCCAATTAATGCAGGAAACACGATCAATACTGAAAAGGATGAAATGTTTCCTTACGAAAAGGATGGATATTTATACTTTGCAAGCAATGGTCATTCTGTTTTGGGAGGTTTAGATTTATATCATGTTAGTTTAGAGGGTGTTGATGCTAAAAGTGTTTTAGCAATAAATACACCAATTTTCCCTAAAAATACAGATGGTGTTGTTTCAACCGATGTGAATTTTAATTATGAGCCAAATTTAGCTGCTTCCACTAAGCAAGAATTTGTTACAAATCAAAATCAATATTTATTTGATTATTTGGATTATGAAAAAACAGGTAAATTCGTTAAAAAATATACATTGAAACGTGGAAAACCTGATGAAATAGTATTGAATGAAAAAATAGAATTGTTTTCAACTATAAAAGACAAAGAAACAGGAAAAAGTTTACTTGGATCTGAAATTGAAATTATTGATGTAGCTACAAATGATACGGTTGCAGTTGTTGCAGATAGTATAGGTAATATTCAAGCAACGCTAGAAAGAGATAAAGAATATCAAATATCGTCTGGTAAAGAGGGGTATGATCCTGTTATGACAAAGGTAAAGACGGATGAAAAAATTAATGAACTTGTTGAAAAATTAGAAATTAGAAAAACACCTAGTGCACCTATGGTGCGTTTAGAAAATATTCTGTATAATTTTAATCAGTTTAATTTAAGTAAAGTTGGTATTGCTGAATTAGATACATTAGTGTTGTTTTTAAAAGAAAATAAAGATGTTACAATAGAAATTAGTTCTCATACAGATTGTAGAGGTAGCGATGTTTATAATTTAAATTTATCAGCACAAAGAAGTAAAAGTTGTTATAATTATTTGATTTCTCAAGGGGTTAAGAAGGAAAAATTAGTAATGAAAAACTTTGGTGAGAGTAAGTTATTGAACCAATGTAAAGATGGTGTTGAATGTCCTGAAGAGCTTCATCAAATTAATAGAAGGACAGAATTTATTTTGCAATTTCCGAAGTAAGAAAATAGTTTGATTATTTAAGAGGGTTTTAGAAACCCTCTTTTTTTGTGTTAATAAATTTCTAAACTACCTAGTTGAAATGATATCAAAAGGACGTACTTTTGTTTACCAATTTTTTGAAAGATGTTAGATATTAATCCAAAAGAACTTCCTATTCCTAAGTTACATCAAATTTTATTAGGCGCTATAGGACCAAGGCCAATTGCTTTTGCATCTACTGTAGATGCAGAGGGAAATCATAATTTGTCTCCTTTCAGTTTTTTTAACGTGTTTAGCGCTAATCCCCCTATTTTGATTTTTTCTCCTGCTCGTAGCGGAAGAACAAATGAAACAAAGGATACGTATAAAAACGTAAAGTCGGTTCCTGAGGTAGTGATTAATATTGTTAATTACGATATTGTACAACAAATGAGTTTAAGTAGTTCACCTTATGCACCAAATGTCGATGAATTTGTTAAAGCTGGGTTTACGGCTTTGGATTCTGAATTGGTAAAGCCAAAGCGTGTTGCTGAATCTCCTGTCCAATTTGAATGTAAGGTGAATGAAGTGATTGAATTGGGTGATCAAGGTGGAGCAGGAAATTTAATTATTTGTGAGGTTGTCAAAATTCATATTGCTGATGAAGTGCTAGATGAAAATGGATTGATCGATCAACATAAGATTAATTTAGTTGCTCGTATGGGAGGTAATTGGTATTGTCATGCAAATGAAGCTTCAATGTTTGAAGTTGTAAAACCATTAACGACTGTTGGCATAGGGTTTGACAATTTACCTTCTGATATTTTAGCATCAGAAGTCTTGACTAAAAACGATTTAGGGTTATTAGCAGGTGTTGAAAAATTGCCAAATGAAACGGAGGTCAATGAATATAAATTAGTGGAATTAAATAATTTATTTGTAACTTTAGATAACAATGCGAGTCAATTAGAAATTGAACTTCATAAGCATGCGCAAGTATTGTTAACTCAAAATAAAGTTGAAGAGGCTTGGATGACCTTATTAGCATTTAATAATTAATAGAATAAATAAATAGAAGTATGTACAAATTATCAGGAACAGTTAAAGTAGTAAATCCTACAGTTCAAGTATCTGAAAAATTTTCAAAAAGAGAGTTCGTAGTAACAGACACTTCAGGTATGTATCC
>CANGHE010000268.1 GCA_947453545.1 Flavobacteriia bacterium | reverse complement strand
ATCACCTTTATTCAAGATACCAAAGGAAAACAATTGATACCTTGGGAGGATATCCATGCAGAGGATGTTGTTATTATTCCAGCCTTTGGAACAACCGTTGAAATTGAAAATAAATTGAAAGAGATTGGTGTTGATGTGCATGCATATAATACCACTTGTCCTTTCGTTGAAAAGGTATGGAATCGTTCTGAAAAATTAGGGACTGACGCACATACAATCATCGTTCACGGCAAACACGACCACGAAGAAACACGTGCTACTTTTTCGCATAGCGCTCAAAGTGCTCCTACCCTAGTTGTGAAAAATTTAGCTGAAGCGCATTTACTGGAAGCATACATACTTGGTAACAGTTCAGAAGAAAATATATTATCAGCATTTGAAGGAAAATATACTGTTGGATTCAATCCAAGTTTACACCTTCAAAAAATTGGTGTTGTGAATCAAACAACGATGTTAGCAAGTGAGACTCAAGAAATCACAGATTTACTTCGCCAAGCGATGATTACACGTTATGGAGAGAACGATATTAAAAATCATATAGCGGATACCCGTGACACCCTATGCTATGCAACTAATGACAACCAGTCAGCAACTTATGGCTTAATGGAACATGATGCTGATTTTGCAATTGTTGTTGGAGGTTACAATAGCTCAAACACAACACATTTAGTTGAATTATTAGAACAAAAATTCTCTTGTTACTTCATTCAATCAGAAGAAGCGATCTTATCAAAAGATAAGCTTATTTCCTATGATATTCATGAGAAAAAAGAGAAAACAATTCAAGATTATTTCCCTCAAAACAAAGAAAAAATCAAGATAATATTGACATCAGGCGCTTCCTGTCCTGACTCAGTTGTAGATGCTGTTATTCAAAAGTTAATTCGTATCAACAACATTGAGGTGGACATTGAAAAAGCGATTGAATTGATACAATAACATTTATTGACTATAGTCAAAGTAAGTGATATTTGTAGTGCAAAGTATTGAATAGAAATATATATTGTAAAAAATTATAAGCTTAAAGTACTTAGCTATTTTTGAATAAACCTACCGGACGACCACTCCATAATTTTAGTCAAAGAAGGAATGCCATAGTAATACACATTGCCTGTATTAAAAATATCACCTAAAACGTATACATCACTCGCATTGATTTTTAAATCGCCAAAAGATGTAGTGTTAAATCGCAGAGAATCTTTGGTAACCAAGTTTGTTGCATCACAAAAACCATTGCCAGAAAGTAATAGTTTAGTATGCTCTGACTTGCCACTTAATACATAATCTCCAGAACCATTAACTAACTGTGCATCAATCGAAATTGTATTCACTAACAAATCAACCGTTCCAGCACCATCCTTAAGCAACACAGTCAAATAATCTGTAGTCAACGTATCAGAACAAACAACCTTTTCGGTACCATCAAAATACAAATTAGTTAATTTACGAATATGTATTTTCACTTCAATATTTCGTGCCAAATCGCGTAAAAAATCACACTTATTTTCGTTTGAAACTGTCAATAAACTATCTTGACAATCTAACTTTATAAAATTAATTAGATTCTCTCCACAACTAACTTCCACATAATTAATAGAATCAGGAACAAGCGTATACGAAATATATGGATGTAATTTTAATAAGGTGTAATTCCCAACAAGATATACTTTTGTAACACGTTCCCCCGAAGTCTTGAAGCAGGTTCGATCTTCTGACTTTTTACAAGCGAATAAAACAAATAGAATGAAATAAAGTAGACTTATTCTCAACACATTATACAAGTTCTATCTCCTTAGGGGAAAGAGTGAATTCTTTTTCACTTTTAGCAATAATTACAGATGCTAAACAGTTTCCTAATACATTTACACTTGTTCGCGCCATATCCATCAATGCATCCACAGCCAAAATCACACTTGCTTTTTCAGGATCCAACCCCATAGAAGCTACAGTTCCTGCTAAAATAACGAATGAAGCCCCCCTAACACCTGCAACACCTTTACTCGTTAACATCAATACCAAACAAATACTTATTTGTTGTCCTATGCTTAAATCAACACCTGACATTTGAGCAACAAATACTGTAGCTAAGGATAAATAAAGTGTAGTTCCATCAAGATTAAAACTATACCCTGTCGGGATAACAAAAGCAACAATCTTTTTAGAAACACCTAATTTCTCCATATTCTCCATCGCTTTAGGTAGCGCAGCCTCACTACTTGCTGTAGCAAATGCAAGGGTAACAGGTTCTATCGCAGCCTTAATAAATCTTCTAATAGGAACTTTAGCAAAAAATGCGATTGGCAACAACACCCCAACAACAAATACAACCAGTGAAACATACAAGGTTCCCACCAATTTCATCAGATTCAACAAGATATCCGTACCTGATTTGGCGACGGTACTTGCTAAAGCGCCAAACACGGCCAATGGTGCTATGTACATAACGATATCCGTAAACTTAAACATTACCTCGCTCAAACTTTCACAAAAATTCAACATACGCTGCTTGTGTGTTAAATTGCTAACCATCCCGATACCTATTGCAAATATTACAGAGAAAATAACTACTTGCAATACTTGATTATCATGAATCGATTTAGCAATATTTTCTGGGAAAATTTCCACAAAATGATCTTTTGGTGCATGTGTTTGTTCTAATAATTCAGCTGATTTATCTTTATTTGCTGCAGAAGCCTCCACATGTACTCCTACACCAGCCTTACTCACGTTGATTGCTAATAAACCTACAAACAAAGCTACAGTAGTGACTAATTCAAAATATACAATACTCTTCAGTCCAATACGACCTAACTGCTTGATATTGCTATGTCCAGCTATCCCAACAACTAAGGTTGCGAAAATCAATGGAGAAACAAGTGATTTTACCAACCTTAGAAAAATCTTTCCAAAACGTTCTGTTTCTAGAGCAAAAGCAGGAAAATCAATCCCAACTTCAACTGCTAAAATCATACTTGAAAAAATCCAAAGTGATAACTTTTTACGTTTGTAAGTGATGAAGAAAATCCATGCTAACGCAATGTAGCGAGCAACTTGAAACATCATTTTACTTGATGCTCCCATTACGCTCTCAGCATAGAAGAAAAAGCCAAAAAGCATAAACAAACTTACATAGGTAAACATAGAACTTAACCACTTCATATTTTCATCTTTTATTAAAACTCAAAGATAGAATATTTTAGACAATGAAACACATGGGTAAAATGGAATAAAAATGAATCGTATTTGTCTATGAGCAATTGTAAAATAATGAAAAATTGAATTTTACACTTACATTTTAACCGATTTTTCAATTCTACTATTTTAAAGAGCTATTTTATAAAATCTTGCTTAATTTAACACTTCAAAAAAAATAACAATGAAATTAAAACGAATATACTTAACACTATTTTTTGTCACGTTAATT
>CANGHE010000267.1 GCA_947453545.1 Flavobacteriia bacterium | reverse complement strand
CCATTAAAGGTGCAGGATTAAAAAAATGAATCCCCACCATACGCTGAGGAAATTTTAAGACAGAACTTATAGAAGCAATAGAAAGGGATGATGTATTTGATGCAAGTATACAAGACTCACTTACAACTTCTTCAATCTGCTGAAAAACAGTATGCTTAACCGCTAAATTCTCAATAATTGCCTCAATTACTAAATCAGACGTCTTTAATTCTTTATAATCAGTCGTAAATTTGATTGATTCTACTGTAGCTATGTATTCATCCTGAGATATTTTAGATTTTTCAACTAGTCTTAACAATGTCTTTTCAAGATTTTGTTTCGCTTTAGTCAATACATCTTGATTCGTATCAATTAATATAACCTGATTACCACGTTGTGCTGCAACCTGAGCAATTCCAATGCCCATTGTTCCAGCACCAATAACTCCAACTGTTTTCATCTATTAATTTCCTTTAAAATTAGGGGCTCTTTTTTCTAAAAATGCCTGAACACCTTCTTTAAAATCATTTGTTGAACCTGCCAAAGTTTGTAATTCTTCTTCAACCGCAAGTTGCGAAGTCAAATCATTGTGCAATGAAGAGTTCAACGCTCTTTTTGTTAATCCCAACCCTTTCGTTGGCATTTTCGCAAGATTTTTAGCAAAAACTGAAACTTCTTCTTCAAAACTTTCATCAGATGTAGCTTTGTAAATTAAATTCAAGTTTTCAGCTTGTTTAGCAGAAACTTTATCTCCAGTCATCATTAATGCTGTCGCTTTTTGCATACCAATAATTCTTGGTAAGAAAAATGTTCCCCCTGAGTCAGGAATCAAGCCAATTTTAGAAAAAGCTTGAATAAAACTTGCGGATTCTTTAGCAAAAGTAATATCACAAGCCAACGCAATATTAGCCCCTGCACCTGCTGCAACACCATTAACTGCAGCAATAATTGGTTTCTCTACTGTACGAATAAGTTCAATAATTGGGTTATAATGCTCTTTAACAATTGCTTGTAGGGATGGTCCATCTGAAGAAGTTGCTTCTGCTAAATCTTGTCCAGCACAAAACGCTTTGCCCTCCCCAGTAATTATAATAGCACGTACATCATCATCCGTTGCAGCATCACGCAATTCAAATTGCAATAACAAAGCCATCTCTCTATTGAATGAATTAAAAACAGACGGTCTATTCAAAGTCAAGGTTAAAACACCTTCTTCTAATTTTTTAAGTATAGTCATGTAATATGGATTTTAATTATAAACTGTATCGCTCTACAAGATCTTTCGTTCTTTTTATGATTTGGTCACGAAGACTTTCTGGTTCAACAACTTCTATTTCACCTGCGTAACTCATTATAGCACGAATCAATTCTTCTGAAATAATAACATTCATAGTAAAGGTGGTTTTGTTCTTTCCTATTTTAACTACTTCCTGTGAAGCGTGAAAAGGTTGCGATTCAATATATTTTGATGGAACATTGTCCGCTTTGAATATGATTTGTTGAGGTAAAGAATTATGTACTGTAATTCCAACAGCATGCTGAAAAAACCGATTTAAATCAAAATTGATGCGCTCATTACTTACAGTTTCTGAAACTTCTAAATCTGAAATACGATCTAACGCATACGTGATAATATTTTCTTTAACACAATCATACGAAATCAAATACCAGCGATTCCTATATTCTTTCAATAATAACGGAACTACTTTACGTGATTTACGTTTATCACTTGCGAAACTTCCATATTCAAAATAAGTGTAACGTTTATTACGAATAGCGGTCAACAAAGGAGATAGAAACTCATTCCCTCTAACTGACAATGCTGTCTCAAATTGAACAAATGCATTTGTTTCTTCAGAAAAAGGATCCGCGGAAATTGAAACACGATCTACAATTTTATCAATTGCAAAACCGAATTGTTTGAACATCTCTACGTCTTTGAATTGCGAAAGTGTATTCGCAGCAAAACGAATAGCATCCATATCCTCTTCTGTCAATGGAATTTCATCTAATGAAAAGGTTTCTGAATCGTAATAATATCCTCTGTTTTTCTTGCTGTACTTGATTGGCGCATCATGTTCCATTCTTAAAAAGAACATATCCTTTTCAATGGTAGAATCACAGATGTTTTCACCATCATCACCTCCAAACAATGCTTCTTCACACGCTTTACGCAATTCCGATTTAGAAGGAAATGGTTTATATTTATTTCTTAAAGCTTTATCGATTACACGATACCTGATTAAAGCATTTTTTATTTGTCCCATAACGATTTAACAACTAACAGCTTCCTCTTTTTTAACGTATCCAAAAAGTTCAAAAAATTTAATTGCTTTAACAACTTCGTATGGAACATCTTCCTCCCAACTTGAAGAACCAGCATTGATTTTCGCTAATACGTCATCGGAAAGGATATGTAGTAGTTTGGTGTCGAAATTATGTATTGCTTCAATCTTGTTAACATCTTTAAGATACTGTAATAGACCTTTAAATTTTTCAGGGATTTCTAAATTATCCAAATTATATAAATCTCCTGTTTCAACATCATTCGCTGGATAGACAAACAATTTTACATTATGACCAAAACCACGACCGAAAGCTTCCAATAAACCTCCACGCAGATTATCATAATAACGCTCATCAAAAATAGAGTGCACATTGTACACACCTAGAATAACGCCCATCAATTTTTCCTTAGCGATTGTCGCTAAATAATCTATCATTTTGTAATGTTTCAGATAATTTGAAATCATCACCGTATAACCTAATGAACCTAACAACTCCGCACGATCGATAAAATCCTTATCCGATATTTTACCATCAGCCGTTAAATCCTTCAAGGTCAATTCAAAAATCACAGCTACATTATCCTCTTGCACACCTTCTTCCTGAAGAAACTGTTTACTACCTTGTTCGATCATATCCAAATGTACTTTGGTTACAGGTCTGAATCTACCTCGCATCAACAAAATATTCTTCTTATACAAGGCTGTTGCTGGTTGTAATACAGACCCACACAAATCAAACATTGTTGCATCCGTTAATCCACGTTTCACCAAGTTCAATGCAAGAATACGATTGTCCCAACCATCGAATGCTGGTCCGGATACACGTAACATATCAATTTCAATTCTTTCTCGCGTAACACGACTGGTAATCCCAGAAATGAAGTCATCGATATTTTCGTGATTAAAGAATACCGTATGAACCAAATTCACTCCAAGAATTCCCAATGCAATTTGTTGGCTTCTATTGTTATTATCATGCATATTAACATGTAAAATAACATCACTTGGTGCTTCTCCTAAATTGCGTTGAAAACGAATTCCAATCCAACCTTGACCTTGGTTTGTTCTGTGATAATTTAAAGATTCAACCGTATTACAAAAAGCAAAAAAACGCGTTGTTTTATATTTTTCTGGTAAACGATATTTCATCGTTTCATATTCAGT
>CANGHE010000266.1 GCA_947453545.1 Flavobacteriia bacterium | reverse complement strand
TCTTCTTTTTTAGATTTAGACGAATCTCCATACGGTTTTACGTGTTCTGCGCTCATAAACTATGCCTTTTCTAATAAACGTATTTCTGCTATTAATTGTTCTTTCTCAATACTCACTACCCCACTTTTTTCACAAACTAATCCTCCTGCTAGATTAGCATAAGCAGCAATTTCTTCAATAGGTAAACCTACCGTCAAACAGAGAGTCGCAACACTAATTACAGTATCTCCTGCCCCACTTACGTCAGCAATCGTTCGGATGTGTGCTGGAATATAATGTTTTGCTGAACTTGATTTAATAAAAACCCCATGTTCAGAAAGTGTTATAAATGTGTTTTTGTTATTCAATTTACTTTCTAATTGTGCAACCGCCTCTTCGAAAGCAATTTTGTCTTGAATTGAGAAAGATACATTAAGTCCTTCTTTCAATTCTTTTAAATTAGGTTTAAATAAAGTAACTCCTTTATAGGCGAAAAAATTATCTTTCTTAGGATCTACTGTTGTAGGTATATTATGAAGCTTTGATAAGTTTAATATTTGCTCAATAACATAAGGAGTAAGTACACCTTTATTATAATCTTCGAAAATAATAGCATCAATTCCACCTTCCATTAATTCTTTCACTTTAAGAATTAATTTTTCTTCTTCTTCTTGTGAAATATTGTTTGTTTGCTCTGAATCAACACGCAATAATTGTTGGTTATTCCCTATAATTCTTGTCTTAACAGTTGTTTTACGATAACTACTTTGAACCAAGCCAGAAGATGAAACGCCTTCTTTTTCAATAATTTCAATCAATTCGTTTCCATCTAAATCTTGTCCAATAACAGAACAAATGATAGCTTCAGCACCTAAGGAAACTATATTCAATGCGACATTAGCCGCACCTCCTAGTCTATTTTCTTTTTTTGAAAGTCCAACAATTGGTACAGGAGCTTCAGGACTAATTCTAGTTACAGATCCAATAATATATGCATCTAACATCACATCACCAATAATGGCAATACGTTTAGATTTAAATTTTTCAAATAATTCGTTGATTTCCATTAAGCTAATTTTGCTAATGCTTCTTTTACTCTGTTCATTGCTTTTGTTAATGTTTCTTCAGAAGCAGCATAGGAAATTCGAATACATTCAGGTGAACCAAAAGCATCTCCACTCACTAATGCAACCATTGCTTCAGATAATAAGTACAAACACAGTTCATGTGAATTTGTAATTGTATGACCATTATATGATTTACCGAAGAATTCAGAAACATCTGGAAAAATATAAAAAGCGCCTTCAGGTGTGTTTGCTTTTACACCAGGCATTTCTTTTAACATGGATAATACCAAATCTCTTCTTCCTTTAAAAGCTGTAATCATATCCTTTAACACTACAGGATCAGCTTTCATTGCAGTGATTGCAGCACGTTGAGCAATCGAACAGGTAGCAGAAGTAAATTGACCTTGAACTTTATTACATGCATCAGCAATCAATTTAGAAGCTCCAATATACCCTAACCTCCAACCTGTCATAGCCCAAGCTTTAGAAACACCATTAATAGTGATAACTTGATCGTAAATGCTTGGAAATTGCGCTAAACTTTGATGTTTACCAACAAAATTTATATGTTCGTAAATCTCATCTGAAATAACAACAATAGATGGATGTTTTTCTAATACATTAGCTAGACCTCTCAACTCTTCTTGACTATATAATGAACCGGTTGGGTTACAAGGCGATGAAAAAATCATCATTTTCGTCTTTGGTGTGATAGCCTCTTCAAATTGTTTAGCTGTAATCTTAAAATCCGTTTCAATTCCAGCGTGTACAATTACAGGAATACCCTCTGCAACTTTAACAATTTCAATATAAGAAACCCAATATGGAGCAGGAATAATTACTTCATCTCCTGGATTGATACAGCTTAATACAGCATTTGCAATTGACTGCTTAGCCCCAGTTGAAACTACAATTTGATCTTTTGAATAATCCAAACCATTGTCTCTTTTGAACTTCAATGAAATACTTTCGCGCAAATCATCGTAACCCGCCACAGGTGTATACATTGTATAATTCTGATCTAAAGCATCTTTAGCAGCATCTTTGATAAACTCTGGTGTATAGAAATCTGGTTCCCCTAAACTCAAAGAAATAACATCTTTACCAGCAGCCTTTAATTCTCTTGAAATTCGAGACATAGCAATAGTAGCAGATTCCTCCATTGCAAGCAAACGATTGGACAATTGTATCATAAAATACGTTTAATTTGTGTCAAAATTCAAAGTTATAAAAAAGTTAGGATGTTGTTTATTAAAATCAAAAATAAACAGTTTGATAACCAATATAAATTACTTAATAATTTTATTTCAAATTAATGTTAAAATACAAGTTATACTAAATTGCTATTTACAGCGTTATCTATGAATCAGATGCTTACCAATATGAAAACATTCTTTTTTGTGATAATTTATTTTTTACTCTCTTCAAATTTATTTGCACAAGAGCTTACCATTGATGGACAGATTGTAGATTCTACAGGAAATAATGGTATATCAAATGCTTTTATTATGGCTGTACGAGTAAAAGATTCTATTTTATCAACCTACACAAGATCTGATAAATATGGATATTTTAAACTTCAAAAACTACCTATAGACACCCTAAAGTTAACCATAGGACATAGTAAATTCGAAGACAGACAACTATATATCCTAGGAAATCAAACAGAAAATTACATTAAACTACCTCCTATAAAATTAAATACAAAGTCACAAGAAATAGAAGAAGTATTAGTTTACGCAAACAAAAGTCCAATGTACTATAAGGGTGATACCCTTGTTTTTGTTGCTGATTCATTTAAAATTAAAGAAAATGCAGTTGTCGAAGACTTATTAAAAAAACTTCCAGGGGTACATGTTGACGGAAAAGGTAAAATAACTTTTCAAGGAAAAAAAATAGATCATATCTATGTCGATGGAGATGAATTTTTCGGGTCAGATCCAACGCTTGCCACTCGTAACTTAAGTGCTAACTCAGTACAACAAGTCCAAGTATATGAAAAAAAAGAAATAGGTGAAAATGGTGATGAAACTTCTCAAATCGTTAATTTAACACTTAAAGCAGAAGCAAAAAAAGGATATTTTGGAAAATCCTCGATTGCAACCGACGGACATAAATTTTATGTAGCTGACCTACTCTATAACGGATTCAAAAATAAAACAAATCTTTCTGGATATTTATTACTGAATAACACTCCTAAATCTGGATTTAATTGGGAAGATCAATATGAATATAATCTAACTGAAACTCTATAATTCCCCCACTATTTAGGACAGCTACATGTCAAAAATAAGGTGTTTTAGGATACATTTTTCATTTGTTCAAAACATTTGTCTGGTGTTATATTTCCGATACTTGTATGCCTTCTTTCCTTATTGTAAAAATCAATATATTTTCT
>CANGHE010000265.1 GCA_947453545.1 Flavobacteriia bacterium | reverse complement strand
ATTCAAGGTATAGGGGCTTTAAAACTAAATTCAAAAACAACTATTCCAAATATTATTAAATTCTTCCATTCAGACTCCATAGTTGGTAGTTATACACATCAGATTGCTGGAGTAACGCCTGTCGTAATTAAACTTAAACAAGAAGAATATTATAATTTAGATATATCAAAACTCCCAATATTTATATTTAGTTATTTAACATTTGAAGTTCCAGTACTTAAAAGTGAACCTTTACTTAATAAAGCTATTTATTTGAGTCGATTTAACTTAATTTCTGAAAAAAAAGCATCAATCAACTCGTTAGATGATAATCAAATTTATATTTATCCTAACCCAGTTAATTCTACCCTAACTATTTTAGGTATCGAAAACAATAACATATCTGGATATATAACTGATTTATATGGAAAAAATATTTGCCAATTCAATAATTTATCAATAATCGATTTACATAATTTAGATGCTGGTGGATATATTTTAACCCTAAATAAAAATGGTGTGATTTCAAGACAAAAATTTATAAAAGAATAAAAATATAAATACTTAAAGTTTACTATTAACTCATTTTTTTAGTTACTCAGCATAAGAGTAATAAATAAAATACAACAAATGTTCAATCAAAAATTCAGAAATTACATCTTTCCACTTTTATTTAACTTGTTATTTACATTATTCAGTGTATTTAGTTCAAATTCAATTATTTTAAGCACTGACACTTTATTAATAATTGCAATCATATTATTGATTCCTAGTACCATCTATTACATACTGTTTTTTACTTTCGGATTACTTTTTAGAAAAAACAAATATAGATTCTTGTTTATCCTAACCATAACCTACATTCTAGTTGGTTTGGTATTTAAAATACTGCATTGGCCATTTGCAACGTGGATGCTTTATGTTTGTGTACTTTTGTTATTAATAAATTTAATTTATTGGATAAAAGTGAAAGGTAAAGCTTGAAAATATTTGTATATCCAAGATATACACAACTATTATATCATCAAACAAGCAAGTAATCAATTTATCCACAGATTAAGAAACTTGTTCATAAATTAATTTTAAAAATCGGAGTGACCTTACTATTTATCTTTTAACTTTGCACCCCGTAGTTACAAAATTAATTTTATGTCCAATTCAACAAAATATATCTTTGTAACCGGGGGGGTTACTTCTTCTCTTGGGAAAGGTATTATTTCAGCATCCTTAGCAAAATTACTTCAAGCGCGAGGCTATTCAACAACAATTCAAAAACTTGATCCATATATTAATATCGATCCAGGAACATTGAATCCTTACGAACATGGAGAATGTTTTGTAACAAACGATGGAGCTGAAACGGACTTAGATTTAGGACACTACGAGCGTTTTTTAAATACACCTACTTCACAAGCTAACAATGTTACAACAGGTAGAATTTACCAATCAGTTATTGACAAAGAGCGTCGTGGAGAATTTTTAGGGAAAACAGTTCAAGTTATTCCTCATATCACTGATGAAATCAAAGAACGTATTCAGATTTTGGGTAAAAGCGGTCAATACGATATCGTGATCACAGAAATTGGTGGTACGGTTGGTGATATCGAATCTTTACCATATGTGGAGGCTGTTCGTCAATTATTATGGGAATTTGAAAACGATTGTTTGGTAATACACCTTACATTGATTCCTTACTTAGCTGCTGCTGGTGAATTAAAAACAAAACCAACGCAACATTCTGTAAAACAATTGTTAGAACTTGGTGTACAACCAGATATCCTATGTTGTCGTACGGAACACCCATTGGACTTAAACTTACGCAAGAAAATCGCTAAATTTTGTAACGTTAGCGTAAATGCTGTTATCGAATCACGTGACGCTTCTTCTATCTACGATGTTCCATTGTTGATGCAAGAAGAAGAGTTAGATAAAGTTGTATTGGAAAAATTACAACTTTCAAACAAAACTACACCAAACTTAGACGATTGGAAAGCATTTTTAACTACACTTAAAAATCCTAAGCATGAAGTAAATATCGGATTAGTTGGTAAATATGTAGAATTAAAAGATTCTTACAAATCTATCAGCGAAGCATTTATTCACGCAGGAGTTTCAAATGAATGTCGTGTTAATGTAAAATGGATACATTCAGAGAAATTAACATCTGAAAACATCAATGAAGAACTTGGTGAGTTAGATGGTATATTGGTTGCGCCAGGTTTTGGATCTCGTGGAATTTCAGGAAAAATTGAAGCAGTGCGTTTTGCACGCGAAAACAATGTTCCATTCTTCGGAATTTGTTTGGGTATGCAATGTGCTGTTATTGAGTTTGCACGCAATGTGATTGGTTTAAAAGATGCACATACAACTGAAATTGCAGAAGATTCCAAAGATCCTGTAATCAGTATGATGGAAGAACAAAAAACAATTTCCAACATGGGAGGTACTATGCGTTTAGGGGCTTACAAATGTGAGTTAAAACCAGACTCTTATGCTGCAAAAGCGTACAAAACAGAAAAAATCTCTGAAAGACATAGACACCGTTACGAATTCAACAACTCGTATTTAGAGTCATTCGAGAAAAATGGAATGTTTGCAACAGGTAAAAATCCTGAAACAGGCTTGGTTGAAGTGGTAGAAATTCCGAATCACCCTTGGTTTGTTGGTGCACAATTTCACCCAGAATATAAAAGTACAGTAGCGAAACCTCACCCTTTGTTTGTGGCGTTTATCAAAGCTTCATTAGAAAATAAAAAATAAAAAATGGATAAAAATACGGTAATTGGTCTTGGACTAATCGGTGTTATTCTTGCAACTTTCACTTACTTTAATAAGCCTAGTGATGCAGAAATCAAAGCACAAAAAGAAAAGGCTAAAAAGGAAATAGCTATTCAACAAGAGGAAATTAAAAAAGAGCAAGACAAGATAGTTACGGCTAAAAAGTCTAAAACTGTAAATCATACTGTTGCTCAGGCTCCTTCAATTAAGGAAGAAATCATTCCATTGGAATCTTCTAAATTACGCGTAGAATTAAACACAAAAGGTGGGATTGTTTCTAGTGTATATTTAAAAGAATACAAAACGTACCATCAATTTGTTTCTAAAAAGAAAAATGTTGGTTCGTTGAAATTAGTTGATGCAGTAAACTCTACCAATGCATTAACATTCAATTTGAATGGAAAAAATATCAATACGGAAGATTTATTTTTTGAAGTTGCTTCCAAATCTAAGCATACAATTGTACTTGAAGCTACACCCGCAGAAGGAAAAACAATTCAATATGTATATGCTCTTTCAAAAAATGGATACGATGTAGACTTTGAAGTGAAATTAGAGGGATTCAAAGCAAGTGATGTTGCACCTAACAGCGTAATATTAAACTGGACAGCGTCTCTTCCAAAAACAGAGCGTTTGTTAAGTGAGCAACGTCGTGTTTCTACAATTTGTTATAAATACAACGAGGAGGATTACGATT
>CANGHE010000264.1 GCA_947453545.1 Flavobacteriia bacterium | reverse complement strand
GAAACCATTATTTAACAAAGATTCAGAATTAGTTGGATGGATGAATGATAATCATGAACATATTTTTGACACAAATATGAATTGGGTTGCATATATTAGGAATGGACATGCATGGTCAGTTAAATCTGGAAATTGGTGCGGACCAGTGAATGGTTATAATTGTTTAGATAGGAATGGAAAAGTCGTTGCATGGAGTATTGGGCAAATAGTACAAGGATCCGTAACACCTGTGACTCCAATACGAGCTATTAGAGCTGTGACTCCAGTTAAACCTGTAAAGCCGGTCAATCCAGTTAAACCTGTAAAATCAGTTACTCCTGTCGGAGGTTGGTCAATTTTAACTTTTAGTGCTTGGGTAAATCAATAAACTCTATACTTTTAAAAATGTCACCGCTACCAAGTGATTCCTATCGCGTTACAACCAAACTAAAAACATTAACAAATAAAAAATTATGCGAAAAATAAAAGCAATCAAAACAGGACCAAAAAGAATAGCAACATCAACAGGAAAACCAGACCAACGTCAACGTGACAATAAAGGAACCCCTGGCAATACACCAGAGTTAAAACCATCGAAATCAACACCAAAAAAATAGAATTAACATACAATTACCAATAATTAAAAAGTTATAAATCATTGATGATAAAGTTATAAATCATTGATGATATTGAATTGTTACCTGTAACTTTAAAACTAACAATAAATATGAAATCAACATCTGAAATAATAATTCTCGCAGGAACAGGCGTTAATATTATTGTCGACGCTAAAACTAAGTCAATAAGCGAAATAATTATGATTGTTGGAGCAATAGGTCGAAAAAATGGTCGTATAACTCTGAAAAATTGTGATTTCAAGAGTGTTTCGGAATTACTAATGGTTTGCAGAAATTATCCGGATTGTATAACTTTAGATTTGACAAATTCATGAAAAAATTCGCTAGATTTCTAATTATTATCGTAGTACTATACTTTATTGTAGGCTATATACTCGTCATTTTAAATGTTTTAAAGCAAGAGTTATACAATCAAATTGCTACAATAGTTGGAGGTATAGCATCAGCTTGTGGTCTTTTCGCATTTGTAATACCAAGCATAAAAACATCAGATTTTAAAAATATTGAAATTGATACTTTGAAAAGTTTAGCTAAGACAGCTGAAGAAATTCAAAAAAAAGAAGAAGAATTAAAAACTAGAGAAAGTGATATTGTTCGTCTTGAGCTTCAAAAAGAAGAACTAGAGTTTTTAGTAAAAAAAGCTAGTTTAAATTTATTTTTTAAAGAACAGTTAGAACGTTATTATGAAACATTAGACAAACAAATATCTAGAAATAGAGAGATTAATCAAACTTTAAACGAAATACGCGAACTTGAATTTAAAGTTAACGAATTGGATATAGAAATTGAAGCAAATCCTAATACAGAATATATTCTTGAAATAATTAAAAAAGCAAGAAATCATCGAAGAACTCAAGTTGAAATAAAAACTCCATTCGATGGCATATTAAGAGTTTTTGACGAAATAGTAAGAACGATTGTAAGTAAATGAAATTAACCTAAGATAGCCTGGTTTTACACACAATTGAAAGCATACTGAAATAGTAAACAGCTCTCCAAAGTTTCTTGAATTTGGAGCTGTATTAAAACAGTAAATCAATAATATTAATCGTTAGCAAAATCATTTAATTACGGTATGCAATTTTGGTTACGGTAACAAATATGGGCATCCTTCCCATCAGGTTTTAAAAGACTTTCGCTCAACGATTTTTTTAAACAGTCAATTCTCACGAATAAACGTTAATTATGATATTATATTTTAAATCATCTAAAAAAAACATTGCACAAAAGAATTATAACTAAAAAAAAGAATTATGAAAAAAACAAATGAAAACTTAGCAGGTGTTATCGGCATTACAGATTCAGCAAGATCACATAATCAACAAATAGGAAATTATATTGAACACTATATAAATGAAAATTTTGATTATTCAGTACTACTTACTGAAAATGGATCAATTAGAATATCAAGAGAATTAGCCGAAGATTTTTCTGCTAATCCAACAAATATAAACGAGCCAAGAATTATGCAAGTAGCAAATTCATATAGAAAAATTAAATAATTTACATCAAGTAGCCATCAATTACGAACACTTAATTAAGTACACAGTAATTAAAAATTGACACTATGGAAAGAATTTTATATAAATATAGAAGTTTAGAAAATTTTAAAACATTTATTGATATTATTTTAAAAAATAGACTATACGCTGCAAAATTTAAAGAACTAAACGATCCAATGGAAGGACAATATTTATATCGAAATGGTGAGCTAAATATAGGTATAAGAAATCAACTATCCGAAGAAAAAAACAATCTCAGGTTATGTTCGTTATCAAGAGTAAATAACAATGAACTCATGTGGTCTCATTATGCAAATGGACAAAGGGGTGTTGCTATAGGTTTAGAAATTAATAGATTAGAATATAATATTAGACAAGTACAATACAATGGCCTTCCATATATTCAAAATCATAATTTTAATAACCAAACAGCGATTGAAATTTTAAGTCATAAACTTGAGGTTTGGAATTATGAAGAAGAAGAAAGAGTCTTTATTTATGATAGACAATTCATAAATGTTAAGGTTAAAGAAATCTTTTTGGGAAGAGCTATGAGTAATTATGATAATGGTATTATAAGAGATATTGTTCAAAAAATTAATCCTGATATTAGAATTATTCGAGCAGAAAATATTATGCCTTAATGACCACCACAACTTCAACCTCACTCTCCGAAGTCTCCTAACTTCGGAGAATTAATCCAGATTTATAACTCACAACCCATAACTCACAACTCTCTTGAATCCAAAATACAACATACTATTAAACAAACTCAACGAACAACTCAACTTCATTGATTTAGAAATAGACGACCAAATCAAGAAGTGCGAGCAAGCAATTACTATAATTCTAAAATCCATAAACGAACTCAAAAAAGTCACAACCAAATCCAACTTCAAAACCGAAGCTGAGGAAATTCAATTCTTCAAAGAAATCAAGCCACAATTCACCTCCAAACTAATCTACTTTAATAGAGTCTATAAAATAGAAATGAAAAAGCCAAATGGAGGTAATCGGGTACTCAAAAAGTATTACAACAATGAACTTCTTAAACTAAAAGCTTTTTTCGATAACGAATTAGAATTCTACCAATACTTCCGTTCTGGTAGCACCTATCTAGATTTCAAATACTTCTTCAGAGGAAAATTTGATATCAAACTAGTCTTGGACTCTTATTATTTCGAAACAGACACCTCTTTTGCTACTTCACATGATTTTAAAGTAGCAACAATCCTAGCAAACGACCTTATTGAGTTATACATTGAAAACCAATTGATTATGTTGGAAAACAAAGAAAATACAGAAAAATCACAACGCAAACACAACGTAAAAATGACATGGACAGGCTCAAAAGTAGCCTTAGT
>CANGHE010000263.1 GCA_947453545.1 Flavobacteriia bacterium | reverse complement strand
TCATCTTATTCAGGTGATGATTTAAAAGTCCTGCAATACAAGATTAAAAAGAATTGTTTGTACATAGAAACTGTTTTTGAACCAAATGGTTTTAAGGCAATTTCAAAATATATAATTATCGATGCAAATACAATGGTAGCAGACATTGTTAGTGACCAGCCAGGTCAAGTCATTTATAAACGACAAATAAATCCTAAGGGAGAATAAATTTATAAATATCAATTTTGTATCAATAGTTTTACAAAAAAAATAATATATATTTGAATAATAGATAGATAATATAATATGATACTATTTGAGATATTTGTAAATCGTAGGCAAAAATGTATTGGTTTTATTAAAATTAAAGGTGTGTTTTCTAATAATCTTAAATTTGAATTTTTACGAAAATAGTAATATAACTAAAAGCAATAATAATATACTCAAGTTATAATAAAACAGAATGGAAAAAGTAAAATATACAGAACAACAAGTTAGATTTATATTAGATAATTATTTGAAAAACGAGAATCTTTGTGTTAAAGAGACTGGACACTCTTTGGGAAGCATTAAGTTGATGTTACAAAATATAGGCGCTTCATATGGTTTACTTAATTTTTCAGAAGGTAATCCAATGTATACCAAAATTGCTAATGAATATAGGGAGTTAAACCAAGTGTTTGGCATGCCAATGTCAAAAAAATCATTTTGTATCCGTTTTGGATTAATAAAGAGTTAGATTAAAATTTAATATAAATTATAAATAATGAATTTAGATAATACGACTATTCGTCAAGCAGTAAACCTTTGGTTTGAAGATCAAAACTCTTGCATTAAATCTTTTGGACATATTTCTAATTGGGATACTTCAGAGATTACAGACATGAGTTCTCTTTTCTTTCAAAAAAGTAACTTTAATGAAGACATAGGGTTTTGGAATGTTAGTAAGGTAACTAATATGAGTAGAATGTTTGGGAAAGCCATATCTTTTAACCAATTTATAGGATCTTGGAATGTGGGCAATGTTGTTGATATGTCATATATGTTTTTTGGCGCTACCTCCTTTAATCAACCAATTGGTGATTGGAATGTAAGTAATGTTACTAGTATGAAGAGTATGTTTTCTGACGGTTCTTTATTATTACCCATTTCTACTTCCTTTAATCAACCTATTGGGACTTGGGATGTGAGCAATGTTGTTGATATGTCAGATATGTTTTCTGGTTCTAACTCATTTAATCAATTTATTGGATCTTGGAATGTGAGCAATGTTGTTGATATGTCATATATGTTTTTTGAAGCTAAGTCCTTTAATCAACCTATTGGTGATTGGAATGTTAATAATGTCATTAGAATGGACTATATGTTTTCTGGAGCGACTTCCTTTAATCAACCTATTGGAGATTGGGATGTAAGAAGTGTGAATAATATGAGATGTATGTTTTCTGGAGCTATCTTGTTTAATCAACCTATTGGTGATTGGAATGTGAGTAATGTTGTTGAAATGTCATTTATTTTTTCTGGAGCTACTTCCTTTAACCAAAATATCGATTCTTGGGACATAAGTAATGTTTCAAAACTAGATGATATAATTGTGAATATCATATTAGAAGCATCAAATTTTTATGTAGATGAGGAAGACGAAAATAATTATTTTATTGCTTTTCGTTTATTAGTAATTCCAAATGAGGATTCTGAAGATATGGAGGGGGATCTTAATTTGAAAATGCAAGAAGAACTATCTGCTGAACATTTAATTTTCACATGCGTTGGTGATAATTTTGAGCCTTTCAGGATCGTAGATTTACCAAATATTTATTGGTTTGATTTTGCAAATAGTACTTCTTTTTTATTGGATGATGAAAAATTTATTGATGCTGTAAAATATATTAAAGATATTAAAACTATAAGTTTTAAAGATTTGAAGTCTACTAATAAATATGATGAAAAAAACTATAAAACGTGTGTAATTGAAAAAAGTATATAAAAAAAACAGCTCGTTATCTAAAGTTGAAATAATAAATGTGTTTTCAAACTACATGGTTATGATTCAAACATATTTGTTTGTAATGATTTTATTTTTTATGTAAATTTGAAATAAACGTTTAATTAAATGCATATAAGTAAATATCCAAGTCCAAATTTTAAAAGAAGTACCACTTTAAAGGAATTTTTAGATTTAGAAATCTCTGAATTACTTCCAAATCAAGATATAATGATTAAGAATCATCTTAATTTAGTAGAATATCTTGATAGTGAATCACCTTTTTTTGTGTTGAGGAAATTTAAAAATTATAATAATAGGGGAAGTAATTATTCTTTTAAAAATCATTTTTTTACTGTTTCGGATAATGAACCTGCACTGTGGGTTTTTATGGAAACATTTAATAAGTGCGAATTAGATTTTTCAACTTTAATTGAAAACCAACAATTTCCAATTGCTTTTGCAATAAGAGAAGAAGAGAAACAAGGGAATATTTGGCAAACCACTGGAAGAAATCATAAAGAATTTTCAGCTAACGGATGGAAGCACTGTCATATTTTTCAGTGTTCTCCTATAGGAGAGACTATTACTCATAAAAAAGATTTAAAAAGAAGAAGCCTCCGCTTGTTAAGTCCTTTAAATCATTTTCCTTTTTTCTCTCCAAGAAAATATGAAATGCCTATTGATTATGGAGAAAATAAAGAATGTATTGTTTATGTAATATGGTGGCTTTATAATCATTTCTATACCGATAAAAATAAAATCTATTTCAAAGCATTTGTTGAGGGACAAAATTTTATCATACCAATTGAAGAACCAAAAGATATAAAAATCGAATATTCAATAAAAAATAATCATGGTTCCAAAACTAAGAAAGCAGTTAATATTATTGCTAAAACAAAAGCTACAAAAAAAGTAACTCCAACTTCATTAAAAACTAATAGTATTTTGGTTAATAAAGAATCTACTTGTTTTAAAATATCTCAAAATTGGTATGGTCAAGGATTGAAAATTACAGTTACATTCAAAAATGGTAGAACTTTTCAATACAATCATGACGAGGTTTATGATGAAACAATCTTGCATTATGGAAATTTAAATTGTTGGAAGAAATATGGTTGTTATACAAGTTCAATAAATATTCCAGAACTTGTTGTGCCATTTGTAACAGAAATCATTTAAATAAATATGCGAAACCATTTGATTTACTTTTACAGTAGTACGGATTTTTATCATAAACAAAATCAGATAATTGGTTTAAATGGTATTGTCGATGACTTAGAACTTATCGAATATGGCAAAATATGTTATAATGCAGTCGGCAATGATGGAAGTATTGGTGAAACCGGAACCATGTTCCCAAAAAATATAACAATTATTCCATACAATTATTTGTATAAAGAAGAATTAATAATTAAGCATTTAGAGGATGTACTTACTGCCAATGAAAAATATATAAAAGCAAATGCGATTGATTTTCCATTAATGGAGTTAAAAAAAGCTGTCCGTTATTTTAATAAAAGAGACTGGTGTTGTGTTGGGCAC
>CANGHE010000262.1 GCA_947453545.1 Flavobacteriia bacterium | reverse complement strand
TATTACGCGGTAATAACGAAGGTTTAGAGGTATTGGCAGACAATATCATTTCGGGATTGGTAAAATACTTGAATGCAAACCAAGGTGGTTTATTTGTTGTGAATGACAATAATCCAGGTGATGTTCATTTAGAGTTGTTAGCATGTTATGCTTGGAACAAAAAGAAATACTTACACATGCGTGTAGATCAAGGGGAAGGATTAGTTGGTCAAGCTTGGCAAGAAGCTGATACCTTATACATTACGGATGTTCCAGATAATTTTGTGAAAATATCTTCAGGTCTTGGAGATGCAAATCCGAAATCTTTCTTAATTGTTCCATTAACTGTGAATGATGTAACTTTTGGTGTAATTGAAATCGCTTCCTTCACCTATTTCGAACAATACCATATTGACTTCGTAAATAAATTAGCAGAAAGTATAGCCTCTACCCTTTCTACAGCTAAAACGAATGAACGCACAAAAATATTGTTAGAGCAATCGCAGCAACAAACTGAGGAGATGCGTGCACAAGAAGAAGAGATGCGTCAGAATATGGAAGAGATGCAGGCTACCCAAGAAGAGATGGAGCGTAAAGAGGGTGAGATGCTACAAATGGTTGAACGTATGAAGCAGCAAGAAGAGGAAATGCGTCAAAACATGGAAGAGATGGAAGCTACGCAAGAACAGATGGAATACCAAAGTAAAACAATTGCAGAAAAAGCAGCTGAATCTCAAGGTATTTTAGATGGCATCAACGCTACAATGGCAACTATTGAATTTACTCCTGAGGGGAATGTAATCAATGCAAACGAGAACTTCCTTACTACGATGAAAACTACTTTATCAGATATTCATGGAAAGCATCATAGTGGTTTCGTTCCTGCTGAGATTAAAAGTTCCATCGAGTATAAAACTTTCTGGACAGATTTAGCTCAAGGAATTGATAAAAAGGGAGAATTTAAACGAATCAATGCCTTAGGTGAAATAGTTTGGTTGAATGCGATTTATAACCCAATTAAGAATGCATCAGGTGAAGTTGTTAAAGTTATCAAATTTGCAACGGATATTACTCAACAAAAAGTTAGTGAACAAGAAAATGGAGCTCAAAAAGCCATTTTAGATCAAATTTGTATTATATCCAAAACAGATTTACAAGGAAATATTACCTATGTAAATGATGAATTCTTGAAATGGTCAAAATATACCAAAGAAGAAGTAATGGGTAAAAATCACCGTATATTGAAATCAGGTGAACAAGATGATCAAATTTTTGTGGATATGTGGAAAACAATTTCATCTGGGAAAATTTTCAGAGGTGAAATTAAAAACAAAGCGAAAGATGGTTCTTTTTATTGGGTAGATGCAATTGTTGCGCCAGTATTAGATGACAAGGGTAAACCAGTTGAATATATGGCACAACGTTTTGTAATTAACGACCAAAAGGATAAAGAACAAAAATTGAATGACCTATTTAAAAAGCTAAATAACAAAGATTAAATTTCACATACAAAGTAGCTTAAAACCGACCTCAAAAGGGTCGGTTTTTTTGTTTTTAAATACGTAAATTACAGTATTAATTACTTATATACGCATAAACACGTGTTTTAACATCGTACCTAAAAGTGAAAAATCAATAAAAACTTGTTAATGAGACTTTTACTATTTAAACATAATATAAATAAGTGTAAGACTCTTGATAAGCTATTTTTTTTATTAAAAAATAGTGTAATTTTCTAGGTTAAATAACCTAATAATTTAAAGTGATGTTAAAGCAGTTTTTAGATTTAAAATTGAAAACAAAGTTGTTGATTGGTTTTTCAATCATTACGTTAGTTTCTGTGATTAGTGGGATTGGAATGTATCGAACACTTCAAAATTTAGAAGAAGTTGAGCAAGATGTAGCCAATTGTAGCCAATTGAAAAGTGGGGTAACTGATGTAAAATTCATTGTAGCGCACGATTTGAAATTGCTGATGGAATTAATCACTACAGACAACAAAAAAGAGTTAGAAGAGTTTTGGAAACAACATGAAGTTTTAGTGAATGACTACGATGTTGCATACAAACCGCTGCATAATTTGCTTACAGCAAGTACTACCTGGGATGATAATTATAAGTCGAATTTAAAAGGTATTCAGATTCTTCTTAAGGATGTACACACATATAGAACAGATGTATTGATTCCTGTATTAAAAGATGTGTATATCTATAGAAATAAGCAAATGAATACGGCAGATCTTAAAGTACAAAAGGGATATCAAGTTACTATTGATAAATTAGATAATAGTGCAGATTCAAAAGCTGAACAGGTATTTTCAAAAATTGATAAAATTGAAAAGTTAATAGCTGGTTTGGATAAAATTTCTGCTGATGAACAGAAGTCAGTATCTAATAAAGCAACTTTACAAAATTTTATCACCTTATTTTTGAGTCTATTTTTAGCGATTCTAATTGCATTGATTTTGTCCAATTATTTAGTTAAAAGCGTAGGTCAATTGAACAAAATGATTGAAAAATTGAGAGCTGGTGAATTACCCGAAAATATTGAAATTCATTCTAAAGATGAAATTGGTGTAATTGCAAGTTCTGTAAATCACTTAACTGAAGGTCTTAAAATTACTTCAGAATTTGCAGGAGAAATTGGCAAAGGGAATTTTGAAATGGATTTTAATCCACTGAGTGAAAAGGATGTACTTGGAAATTCTTTACTAGAAATGAGAACATCGTTGATTAAAGTAGCTGAAGATGAGAAAAAACGTAATTGGGCTACGGAAGGGTTGGCAAAATTTGGTGATATTTTACGTGGTAACAATGATGGTTTAGAAGTCTTGGCAGATAACATTATTTCAGGCCTAGTAAAATATATGAATGCTAATCAAGGTGGACTTTTTATTGTTAATGACAATAACCGTAATGATATTCATCTTGAGTTGATTGCCTGTTACGCATGGAATAAGAAAAAATACTTGCACATGCGTATTGAAGAGGGAGATGGATTGGTAGGTCAAGCTTGGCAAGAGAATGATACCTTATACATTACCGATGTGCCTGATAATTTCGCTAAAATCACTTCTGGATTAGGAGATGCTAATCCAAAATCTTTTTTAATTGTTCCATTAACCGTAAATGACGAAACATTTGGAGTAATCGAAATGGCTTCGTTTAACTTTTTTGAGCAACATGAAATAGATTTCGCAAACAAATTAGCGGAAAGTATTGCCTCTACCCTTTCTACGGCTAAAACGAATGAACGCACAAAAGTATTGCTAGAACAATCGCAACAACAAACGGAAGAGATGCGTGCGCAAGAAGAAGAGATGCGTCAAAATATGGAGGAGATGCAGGCTACGCAGGAAGAAATGGAGCGTAAGGAAGCAGAAATGAGCCGTATGATGGAGCAAATGCAACAGCAAGAAGAGGAAATGCGTCAAAACATGGAAGAGATGGAAGCAACGCAAGAGGAGATGGAAAAACAAAATATCGTGATTGCAGAAAAAGCAGCTGAATCTCAAGGTATTTTAGATGGCATCAACGCTAC
>CANGHE010000261.1 GCA_947453545.1 Flavobacteriia bacterium | reverse complement strand
TTCATATGTATGGAGTAATGGAGATACAGTTTCTGTTGCACATAATTTATGTGCTGATGGTTACAAAGTTTCTGTTAAAGATTCTAAAGGATGTGAGGTTACATTAAATGCAAAAGTGCGTAAAACTCCATCTAAAAAATCAACTTTAGTTGCTAAAGTTCACACGGCAGATGCATCTTCAGCTGCTAATTGTGATGGTGCAATGAAAATAGAGATTATTAGCGGAAATGCACCATATACTTTTTACCATTCAAATGGAGAGGTTGGACAATATAGAACGAATATTTGCCCAGGTGTATACACAGTTTATGTAAAAGATGCTAAAGGACAGGTGTTAGAATTAACGTACTTAATTTCTGCGCCTACTAATAGTATCAAAAATGATAAACCTGCATTGAAAGATTCTATTGTAAAAGATACTGTTAAAGCATCTATTACAAAAGATTGTTCAATTAATTATAATGCTATTGACTCTGTAAAAATCAAAGAGTATAAATTATTGAAGGCTGACTCTGTATTAGTTACTTGGGCAGTATTTAGTGGTAATACAGTAGTTTATGTTACTGATATTTATGTATTCTCGAAAGGTAAAGGAGTTTATTCACTTAAATTGGATCTTTATTGTAATGAACAAAAAGAAATAGGTAATTTCTTGTCTGCTTCAGAAAGTTTATTGTTTGCTGCGGAAAATACAACTGCATCTATTGTTGATAAAACAATAGAAAATGTAAGTGTATATCCAAATCCATTCAATGACAAGTTTACAATTAAACTTGATAAGATTCAGAACTATACAATTCATGTTATTGATTTGTCTGGAAAAACATTAAATTCAAATGTTTATACAAATACAAATTCAATTAATATGGATTTAGGTCATTTAGCTGAAGGTCAATATATTTTAAAAATCGTAAGTGATAATACAAGTATTACACGAATGATTTCTAAATAATTAACTTGAAAGTGATTTCAATAGGCTGTCCATTTGGACAGCCTATTTTTTTTAATACGAATCAAGAACTTATAACCAGACTTTTGTTCCTTCTGAACAATTCGTACAGATGTCAATTTGATTACGTTTTGTAAGAATTGAATTTCTGAATTGTTGGTATGGTTTCGATTTCCATATGCTGTCAAACGAAGTTTGATCAAGCGAACCAATAGTATGTTGTGCATCTTTATCAAAACAACAAGGTACTAACTTTCCATCCCAAGTAAGTACGCAAGAAGACCACATACGCCAACAATGATTTCCCGTTTTATATTTCAATCTATACGTACCATCTTTTAAACGCTTATAACGTGCGTATTCTTCTTGTTGTGGCATAAGAGGGTTTCCGTTTGCATAGTCGTACAACTGAGCTGTTTTCAGACGTACCTCATCTATTCCTATTTCCTTTGCTAATTCAAAAACTTTCGGAATTTCGAATTCATTCGGTTTTACCACTAAAAACTGAAAAATTAAGTGGGGAGTTGTAGTGTTTAAATTCTTTTTCGCTTCAACCAATGCCTTACTTGCTTCTATCACTTTTGACAATTTACCATTTACACGGTATCCTTCATAGGTTTCTTGTGTTATACCATCAATCGAAATAATTAATCTATCTAACCCAGAACTAACAATTTCTTCTGCAACTTTGGAAGTAATAAAATGGGCATTGGTAGAAGTAGCCGTATAAATTTTATGCTTTTTTGCTTCTCGAATCAATTCTAAAAATTCAGGATGAAGAAAAGGTTCGCCTTGAAAATAGTAATTAATATAAAAAAGCTGTTTTCCAATAGATTGCAACATTCTTTTGTTCATTGACAAATCTAACTTACCTGTATTACGTGTAAACTCTTTTTTACCACTTGGACATTCCGGACACGCTAAATTACATGCAGTTGTAGGTTCAATACTTACCGTGAAAGGTTTTCCCCAAACAATAGGTCGTTTCAGAATTCGTGAAATAATAAACGAAGAATAAAGTAACCCAAGGTTGATAAAACGAAAAACAGTTATATATTGTATGATATTAAAATTGTCTTTGGTTTTACTCATGAAACTTGGATAATTAAGATTGAATATAACCTAGCTGCCTCAATTGTTGCCAAAGTTCAGCTGTTGGAAGTCCCATCACATTGTAATACGATCCATTCATCTTTTCAATACCAATGTATCCTATCCATTCTTGAATACCATAGGATCCTGCTTTATCAAATGGTTTATAATGTTGTACGTAATGTTCAATTTCTTGCGCTTGCAAAGAATGAAAAACCACTTCCGTAGTTACTGAAAAGGTATGTCTATGTTGAATAGTAGCTAGATGTACACCTGTTATTACTTGGTGCGTTTTTCCTGACAACTTATTTAACATAGCAACTGCTTCCTTCTTGTCTGCTGGTTTACCCAATACTTCTCCTTCCACAATTACTACAGTATCTGATGTTAATAGTAATTCATTTGCCAATAACGAAGACATTAATGCATCTGCTTTTCGCGTGGCTAAGTATCCTGCTACTTCTGTTCCTAAAAGTGTGCTTGGGTAGCTTTCATCAGTATCAAGAGTTCGAATTTCGTACTCAAACCCCATTCCTTTGATAAGTTCTTGTCTACGTGGCGATTTAGATCCTAAAACTAATTTGTGTGATATGGTAAACATAATTAACTAATTACTACATGTGTAGAAATAATATCTTCTTGTAAAAATGCAGATGCACGTTTATCAAAATCCTTTGCTGTTTCTGTTGTTTGATAATGAATTGTTGCTCCTTTGCTACATGTTTGTTCCATTTTTGGATGACGAATCAAATAGTCTTTCAGTGAATTCACAATAATTTCCCCTTGTGTTAATACTTTGATTTTTTCTCCTACTATAGAACGAACTATATCAGCAACTAAAGGATAATGAGTACAACCCAGTAAAAGTGTATCAATTTTTGGATCTTTGGCAAATAATCTTTCGATATCTCGTTGAATAAACCATTTACCACCTTCTTCTTCATGCAACTGATTTTCAATCAATGGTACCCAAATAGGACACGATTTTTGACTTATTTGTAGATCAGGAAAAAACTTCGCTATTTCCAAGCGGTAAGAATCTGATTTGATTGTACCTTCTGTTGCTAATATCCCTACGTGATTGTTAAGTGAGTAATTACCAATCACTTCCGAAGTAGGTCGAATTACCCCTAAAACACGTTTCTCAGCACCTATTATTGGTAAATCTTTTTGTTGGATTGTTCTAAGCGCCTTTGCAGAAGCAGTATTACAAGCTAAAATCACCAACTCACATCCTTGATAAAATAAGTGTTTTACTGCTTGCAATGTAAACTCATATACCACATCAAATGAACGCGGACCATAAGGTGCACGTGCATTATCACCTAAATATAAATAATCATATTGGGGTAAATGTTTTTTTAAATCAGCCAAAATGGTTAATCCGCCATATCCTGAATCAAAAATACCAATGGGTTTTTGCATATGCTTCGTTATGAAAACTTGTTTGTCAAAAATAAAGAAAGGCAACCATATGGATTG
>CANGHE010000260.1 GCA_947453545.1 Flavobacteriia bacterium | reverse complement strand
TTTTGTAAGTCTTTGGATAATTGGTTTAGGATTGACATTTTTTAGGGGTATTTGAATTGTTAAGAAAATCCTATTCCAGCTTTATCGGTCTTTCTAAAGTTCATTTCCTGTTCAATATAGGTCATGAATTTTTCAGGGTTTGATTTTTCAGTGCCAAACAATAGCTGTTCTGTAAGACATCTTCTCTTTACATTATCAATTTGCCCTCCTGTCAAATTATAATCACTACTTGCTTTTGCCAATAAGTCTTCTGGAATATCTTTAAAATTTTGCTTCAAAATAGATAATCTTGTTGTTTTATTAGGTTTGTCAAAGCAAAGCTTATACATCATACGTCTATCAAATGCAGTATCAATATTCAAAAGCAAATTGGTTGTAGCAATAAAAATCCCTTGAAAATTCTCAAGTTCTTGAAGTAACATGTTTTGAACAGAATTAAAAGTTTGGTCCACGGAGATATTTTGGACGACCCCTCTTTTGCCAATGATAGCATCCGCTTCATTGAACAAGAGTATTGGAGTTCTTTCATAATATTCCACTGCGGCTCGATATTCTGAAAACATAGATTTTATGTTTTTAGAAGATTGACCAATGAACATATTAAGTAGCAAGCTTAAATCGACCATCAATACAACCCTGTTATTTTGTTTGGCAATTTGCTTTACTAATTCCGTTTTTCCTGTTCCGGCTGCTCCATGAAATAACATAGTCAAACCAGGTTGCAATCCCTGCTCAGTGAATCGAGTAATGACATCGTCATAAGTGTCAGAAGTAAGTTGGAAGACTTCATCAATTTGACTTTGATTGTCCTCATTAAAAAACAACTTTTTATCAGCAGTAGTTTCAGGTAGAATAGGCTGCGTAAATTTTGGAAAAAAAACTTTTTTTTCCTCCGATTTATCGATTTGAAGTTGGTCTTTCAAACGTCCCCCTAAGGTAACCGATGAAAAATCAGCCAAAAAAGGCGCGTTAAATTCTAAGAATCCCTCTTTGAACAAAATGCTTTTTTCTGAAACTACCCTATTTTTAAAAACATAGGGAAAAGAAGGGTCGTCACAAAACTTATCCAAATCATAGTCTAAATTAATCTCATCTATACCTGCAGCTGTGTAAACCATAACATAAAAGAGAACTGCTTTTTCTGAATTGTTCATCTTTTTATTACTCAAAATTGAATCAATAATTGGGAAAATTCTAAAATTTTCAACATACTGTAAAACAGCATCAACCAAATAGTCATTCTCCTGATCGGCCATAATATTCTTAAAAAATTTCATGATGCTAAATAGGGCTTTGATAACATTATCAGGGATGATAATGTCTAACAAAGTTTTGTCATTCATTAAAATAGCATTCATTACCTCTTTAGAAAAGTAATAATCGTTGATGGATTCCGTTTCATAATTATTTCTAACAGGCGCTAACCATCCTTTCTTTTTCAATTCATTCAAATTTGCACTTACTTCTAAATAATTGATAGTTTCGAAACCTAAATATCTCATGCATCTGTTAACATCAAACTTATTGCCCGCAATTTGGTCGCACAATAAAACTGCCATTACTGCTGCCGTATTGTTGTCAACATCAAAAAAATATCTTATCCTATCTAAATCTTCTTTTGATTTTAGAAGCATTTCAAAATCATTAAAGATATATTGACACTTTTGTTCGTATACAGCACAAAGGCTGCTAATTAATTCGTTTTGATAAATGTTTTTCAAATTTTTTGTTTTTTAAATATTAATTACAACAAGTACAATTCTCATTTGCTGGTATGTGAGCACCATACCATTTTAAAATAGTTGGATTTCCTTTTGCGTCACTAAATGGGCTGTAATTCAAATAATGTTGCGTTCTTCTATTTGCCCAGAAGTAATAGTTATAAGCTAATTCCTGCCCTAAATAAGCTATTACTGATGGCGTTTCTTTAGACAATTCTACTAGCGACAACTTCACTATCATAGTACATATTGGAGCTATATCGGAAGAAAGCCCAACTTGGATTAATTTCTCTTTGTCTTTTGGTGACACATAGGCAGGCACCATTCCATCCACTTGCTTGGAAGTTGAAATTTCTTCTTCTGTACTGTATTTACTAGTACCATCTTCGTTAATCAAACAAGCATAGCACGTTTTGTTTTCGGGCTTCAGTAGAAACACATCTCCACCTTCAGCTCTGGTGATGGCTCTTCCAAATACCACTGTTTTATGAAGTGTAATTGCGGCTTGATTGATAGCAAAGCGACTGTTGTTATTGTCTGTGGTGCATATAACAAGGTCTGATTTAGCCATGAAAGTATGCAGCAATTGGTACATTTTGATTACGGAAATTTCGTGAGTCTCAACTTTAGCGTAAGGATTTTTTTGTAAAATCAAATCCCTAACTGCCTTAGTCTTAAAACGTCCTAAGTCGTTTATACCACATTGGTGTCTCGCTATATTGTGGAGTTCTAGAAAATCCATATCAATTAAGATAAATTTTCCTATTCCAGACTTTGCAAGTTCAACGGCAATGTTGCTACCAAAGCTTCCTAAACCCACTATCAAAACACTCTTTTCTGACATAACTTCCGTTTCTAGTAGTCCTTTACTTCTAGAATACAAATCGCATTTTTGCGGCACAAAATGAATTTCACAATCTACTACAGTTTCAATATCAAACAGATGAGCCATGTGTTCTAGCTTTTCCGTTCCTTGATAAAGGCAAATCAATAGTAAATGGGCTCCATCTTTTGGAAAATGATCAAATAAGTAATTGTAAAACGAATCTCTGCTCTCTTGAAAAGCCACCAAATCATTAAATACTCTTATATAAGCTACAGCCGGATATCCAGCTGGTGCTACTTGTGGTGCCTTGGTATACACATGATAAACATTCTCTCCCTTCCATTCATAAGCCACTCCAGTGGTTTGTTCAATATTGGAAGCGAGTACCTCAAGTAACTGTTCTTCGTATAAAAATACTTTAGGTCTCATGATTTACAAGAATTTGCAAAGCCATCTTGGGCAATAGAGTTAATAGTTGTAGCATCTGCGGGTAAATTGTCGCTGGGTTTAGCTATGACAAACTGACCAGTTGTTGGATCGAAAATAAGCTGATTTGAAGATGGTCTGTGATTGCCTTTGTTTAATTTGTCTAACGAGTTTAGAACTTCGTTGTTGGTAGCTGGAATAAGTGTTTCTCTTTTCATAAAAGCATAGTAAATGATTAATATAATTAGTCCGATCATGGTGGGTTACGTTTTTAAAAAATCCGATATTGGTTGCGATGTCTTAAGATAAAATTCATAGGCCTCTAACCAAATTTTTATTTTTAAGATCACTTTATAGAGACTCTGCATAGGGTTCCAATTTCCGGGTAAAAAGTGACACACTTGAACCCTATTGGCATCACTCTCCAATGTGTGCATTTCATGACTGAAAGCCTGCAATCGTTTTCCTTTAAAGTTTTTTAAACCCTTTGGATAGACGACAAAAGCGTTTGGCATCTCTAAGGGGTAAATTTCGGATAGTTCAATCTTGATTTG
>CANGHE010000259.1 GCA_947453545.1 Flavobacteriia bacterium | reverse complement strand
GCATTGGTGTTATGAGAATTAACGATTCCAGGTGTAGCGAAATTGCTTGTTTCAGCCGCAGTATGCCAATTGGTTGCCTGATTACTAAGACCAGTATCATCAATGCGTTCTAAGGATTTTCCATCAGTATCATTTAACAACTCAAAATGCCAATTGTCTTGGTAACTTACTTTATCTATGATTTGATTATTGAACAATAAAAGTACAGTTCCACTATCATTATTATAAGCTGGTAAGGGATTATTTACCCAATTTTCAACCTGTGCACTTGGATAATGTAATTGTTGTTTTTCAAAATTTTCAGAAATAAAAACAAGTTCATTTGGTTTTAAAATTCTGTCTGTATTTATAGAAACTGCTGTTAACTTACCTTGATTCAAATTCGCTAATTGTAAATCTTTCAGTGCAATCCATTTAGTAGAAATATTTTTTAATTCGATAAAATCAACACCATCTGTATATGGATTAAATAATATTTCATTAATTATCAAATCGTTTTGTGATACTGGTTCCGCCAATCCTACGCTAGTAGAAATAGTATAACTATCTTGCCAACAATCTTTTATACCCTTTATATCTAATGTATATATTGTGGAGGGTATTAATGCTTCGTTCAGCACATAATGCACACCGTTTGACGTAAAATAGAATGTATCAATCTTTACCACTGGCTCAAAAGAATACTTGATGGTAGAAGAAGTAACAGAATCTATTGAACGATTGAAAACACACGCTACTTCTTTATTATTCAATGCATTTACTGACACTATTTGAATTGCCTGTGTTGGTTTCAAAGTATCAAAGACTGCATTTTGTTCACCGGGTGTTCCCCCATCAGGATGCGTACTTGCTCTCCAATTGTATTCATCGGAACAAGGATGAAAGGGGTTGATGCGTTCTAAACTCCATCCACCTTGACTTTTAGCAGCATCTTGAAACCAATCTGTTGTGTAGTTAATTTGGTCTATTACTAAGCCTGTACTATCTTGTAACTGCAATTTATCGCCCGTATTATTCAAACTTGGAAAACTGGTAACACCAACAGCACCATTCATAAAAGCCAAACTGTTAGTACTGCACAAAAGGCGATAAGTATGAGGTGCTACCCAGCCATTTGCAATAACGCCCTTGCTAGTTCCATCCGTCAAAATCCAACCTTCAAGATTAAAATACTTATCACTCTTATTGTATACTTCAACATATTCTAACTCTGGTAAACCAATTGGAGGAGATGGATTAGGCATACATTCATTGATAATCAATTCTCCCGGTAAGGGTTTTTCAGCAACTAAATAATAGAATGACTTTTGTAATGAAGTAAATTTATTTGCGTCAATATCTTGTAAATTAGACACTTCAAAATTATAAAGTGTAGCATTTTTCAAATCATCATTTAACCAAACGTGAATAGTATTTGTAGATAAGCTATCTCTTTTAACCTTATGTATATCAATATTTTGGTTCAAGAAACGGTAATTGCTTAATGTTTCAACTCCATTCGTATCAATTGTTTCATTAAAATGTAAAAGGATTTCCTGCTTATTCACCGTAGTAATTGTTTGTAACACAGGGGGAATTTTGTCTACTATTTTCGGACCGATGTAAACATTATCGAAGTAAAATCGTGTTGCATAAGTTTTAGTGTATTTACAATATAAACCTGAATAGTTGCCTATTAGATTACTTGTTTCTGTTCCTGTTGCATCTAACTTGTAATTTTCACCACCGACATAGTCAACATATAATTTCCAAACACCATTCGTTTCACGGGTAACTTTCACCGAAATAATAAAATTGGATGCAATTGCTGCGCTTGTTCCTACACAAATCTCCTTGTTAACTTTGTTTTCAGACTTAATCAAACGAATAGCATCTAAGGTTCCCGTTTCGCCAAACTGCAAATAATAACCATCAGGGTTGGTTGTTAAATCAACAGAATTTGATGTCAAGTAATAACGTGCATAATTATTACCAGAAGGAGAAAAAGACTGTCTGATCCAACAACGCCATTCTTGATTTTCTAAGGTAGATAAGTTGTGTTTTACAGACAAATAAGCCGTGTCAGCAATTGTATCTTTTGTTCGTAATTGATACAAATTAGTTACTTCAAACTTCGTATCAGTTCCTATCCAATTCGGCTTGAAAGTAAAATTACCATCCGAAAAATTATCTTCAAGTTGAGAAAACGCAAAAGTGGAGAAAAAGAGAAAAAGAAATTTTAGTTTCCGTAGCATAATTGTGTACTTATTGCCTTCAAAAATAGTAATTTTGATTAGTCTTTTTTAAAACAGAAAAAATGAGAGTAGCAGTTGTAGGTGCAACAGGAATGGTGGGCAATGTAATGCTTGCTGTATTGCGTGAACAAAATTTCCCAATCACAGAATTGATTCCTGTGGCTTCTGAAAAATCAGTTGGTACAGCAATAGAATTCGGATCTCAAACATATAAAGTAGTTGGTTTGGCTACCGCAGTAGCAATGAAACCAGATGTTGCCATTTTTTCCGCAGGTGGTGAAACGTCGTTAGAATGGGCACCTAAATTCGCCGAAGTTGGAACCTTTGTGATTGATAATAGTTCTGCTTGGCGTATGGATCCAACCAAACGATTGATCGTACCTGAAATCAATGGAGATATATTAACAGCAGATGATAAAATTATTGCCAATCCAAATTGTAGTACCATCCAGCTAGTGCTTACATTGGCGCCATTACACAAAAAATACGGAATCAAACGTGTGATTGTTTCTACCTACCAATCCATTACAGGAACAGGGGTAAAAGCAGTGCAACAAATGGAAAACGAACGTGCTGGTATTTCAGGAGAAATGGCATACCACTATCCTATCGATAAAAACTGTATCCCGCATTGCGATACATTCTTAGAGAATGGGTATACAAAAGAGGAAATGAAATTAATGAATGAACCTAAGAAAATCTTGGATCCTGCTATTCAAGTTACTGCTACCGCTGTACGTGTACCAGTAGTTGGGGGACATTCAGAAGCAGTAAACATTGAATTTGAAAATGATTTCGATATTAACGAAGTACGTAAAATTTTACACGAAACTTCCGGAATTACCTTAAAAGACGACCCTACTACAAATACCTATCCAATGGCAAAATACGCAGAAGGAAAAGATGACGTTTTTGTAGGTCGTATTCGCAGAGATGAATCACAAGCAAATACGCTGAATTTATGGATTGTAGCCGATAACTTACGCAAAGGGGCCGCAACCAACGCAGTACAAATTGCACAATTGTTGATTAAAAAAGGAATATTAAAAGTAGAAACACACGCATAAAATGGCTTTAATTAAAGAATGTAGAGGATTTACACCAAAACACGGTGGAGATTGTTGGTTTGCAGAAAATGCGACCATTGTTGGCGATGTTACTATGGGTGACCAATGTTCTGTATGGTATTCAGCAGTTGTTCGTGGAGATGTAAATTCAATCAAATTTGGAAACAAAGTCAATATACAAGATGGTGCTGTAATTCACGCTACTTACGAAAAAACGAAAACAGATTTAGGAAACAATGT
>CANGHE010000258.1 GCA_947453545.1 Flavobacteriia bacterium | reverse complement strand
TCACTAATTAACACTAAGAATTTTCCTGTTTGTTTCCAAGCTGGTAGAATAAAGTCTTTGGTGTGTTTGTTGTATAATCCATTTTTATTCAACTGTAACGTTTCTTTGTAAAGAGGTTTCAATTTGAAATCTTTGAAGAAATTTTTACTTGTATCATTGATGATTTTTTCTATGTGATAGATTGTCAAGTAAATACTGTCTATATTTTTGTAGGTTACTGATAGAAGGTTACTTGTATTAGGTAGAATTTTCCCTTCAATTTTAGCTTCTAGGGAAGTGTTTTTGATGCCAAATAACAGTTCTTGTGCTTCGTGGTAATAAAGTGAATTTGGGTAGGAAGAACAACTTTTTTCAATCACTTTTACTGCCTCTTCTTTCTTGTTTTTTACTGCGCTATTTGTTTTCCAATCGTATTTTTCACCTAGTTCATTTAATTTCATTGCTTCTTTGAGTTGAACTTTCATTGCAGCAGGTGAGTTTTTCAGTTTTTCGAATAACCACGCGTAGTTTATGTCTTTCCTAGCAATCGGGTGGGGTGTTCCTCTCTTTGAATGAAAGGGATTTTCAACATCGTTTTTGGAAGTTGTATTAGTCCAAGTATTGATGTAATTGATGCGTTGAAATACTGTTTCTACATAGGCGTAATGATTGTTGTTTTTCCAGTGGAAGTTCTCCAATTGATAGTACAAGGATAACAATGTATCCTTAGGGTAATTCAGCAGGTTTTCAGTTTGGTAAAATAAGGTAGTGTCATTGTAATTTCTATTCTGAAATTGATTTTCTATTTCGGTTATTCCGTAGTCTAATAAAGTTGGCTTGAAAATGTTTATTAAACTATCTGATTGATAAGATAATGCGTGTATTTCTTTTGCAGGATAATGTATCAATTCTTCAAAGTGAATAAACGCTTTTTGGTAGTGATAATGAATGGCTTGTGTACGATTTGTTAGTGTAGTTTTGTTGACAGTTAACTTAAATTCATCATATAAGTCCCATTGATAACCATATTGTTCATATAAGTGAGCCAAGAAAAGATGTCCAAGGTTGTTTAATGGCACTTTTGTTTGGTCAATTTTACGTTCGAGTTGATTGAGTAGAAGTAATTTTTCGTCTTCCTCTAATAATGCGTTTTCGGTTGTGAATATATGTTCGTTCAAAGCACGCTGAAAATCACCTATATTATTCTCTATAATTGCTTGATCTAACAGAGGAGTGAGTAGTTGTAAGGCGTTTTTGTATAAGCCATTTTTTTCTAATTGTTCAAACTGTTCCCAAGAAGCAAGTATTGGAGTTTGAATGATCTTTTTTTGCGCAAAAATGGACGTCATACAGAATAATACAACGAAAAAGAAAATATTTTTCATACCTAACTAGATTGATTTTTTAACGACAATATACTGGTTTACAGATGCATCCAATTGTAAAATTATTTTTTAGAATTTTCTAACAGATTTTGTTTTTTCTGCTTTCCTAAATGTATGCGGTAAGCGATTAAACCTGGAAATCCAAAAAGTACTAAGAATGCTACTGCATATCCTTTTGGTAGTAAGTAAAAGTCTTTCACTCCAATACGAGCTAATTCTTCTGGTTGCGCACCAATTCCAAGAAAATAAGACAAACTTATATTGGCTTGTTGTTTCCATTCACGTCCCCCTTCTTTAAATACTATTTCCCCATCAAAAAGATTGATAGGTATTAAGAAAAACAGTAAGAATGTTATAATTACTCCTAAGGCAAAAACGTTCCAAGGGTTATTTAATTTCTGCTTCATAATTTATTTATTTTTAGTTTTTAGTACTTTTTTAGTCTACTCGTCTAACGTCTTATGTCTAACGTCTTTCCGTCTTTTCATCTCATTTCTTCAAAGATATCCTAAAAGTAGTTCCTTTATCTATTTCAGATTGAAGAACATATACTTTACCTTGATGATATTCATTGATTATTCGTTTTACTAAGGATAAACCTAATCCCCAACCACGTTTTTTAGTTGTATAGCCGGGTTTGAAAATAGTTTTAAATTCACTGTGAGGAATTCCTTTTCCTGTATCTTGAATGTCAATGTGAATATGCTGGCCTTCTTGTTGAATTTGAATAGTTAGCTTACCTGCCGTTTCCATCGAATCGACTGCGTTTTTGGTGATGTTTTCAATAACCCATTCAATAAGTGGTGGATTATGGTTAACCATCATTTCTGGTGCATCACTTTTTACTTCGAAAATGATTTTGGATGAAACACGGTTTTTAAGGTAATTGATAACTGTTTGAACTGTTTCGACAATGTTTTTGTTTTCTAGTTGTGTAGAAGATCCAATTTTTGAAAACCGATTAGCAACTTGTTCCAAACGATTTACATCTTTTTGCATTTCTACGGCAATGCTTTGGTCGATATTTTGACTTTCTAAATACTGTACCCAAGCCATCAACGAAGATAAAGGTGTTCCTAGTTGATGAGCAGTTTCTTTTGCCATTCCAGCCCAAACTTGATTTTGTTCTGCTTTTCTAAATGTGTTGAAAATCAAATAACCTACAAAAATAAACAGGGCAAAAATGATGAATTGGACGTAAGGGAAATATTGTAACTTTTTCAGTTCTGGACTATCATCATAATACAGCAAACTATTTTGTTTACTACTAAAATTGATAGGGATTGCATTGTTGCTTTTTTTGAGTCTTTTAATCGTATTAATAACGTCATTTTTATTACTGTTGCTTAATGGTAGGTTGGTTGCCAAAATAGAGTCCGTTTTTGCATCGACCAAAAGTACTGGCACTGCACCTTCATTGGCTTTGAGTTCTTTGTTAAATGCTTGAATAAGTGAATCTCGATTTCGTTCCAAACGTGTTATTTCCTTTGAGTCTGTATAGGCGCAAGTCATTATGAGTCCCTTGTCTATTTCGATACTAATCTTGTATTTCCAACTGTTTGCAAGGTGAATGAGACTATCGTTGAATAATCTTCTGACTATTGAATCCGGTTTAGACTTGTGATTTTTTTTGAATGTAGCATAATTCAAATTCAAGTGTAAGTGTTCAGATACCTCTTGGTGATTATCGTATAGAATAACCGGTATGGATTTATTGATGTTGATGATTTGCAAAGGTAGGGTGTAGTCAGGCATATTTACACCTTCAATTGGTTTTAGAATCTCCTTCGTTGCATTACTCCATAATTCCATTTCGTTGCGCTCTTTATCACGTAATTGTGAAAAGGTGAGGTTGGTTAATTGTACTAATTCCGCTTTCTTTTTGATAGCTTCCGCCCATTGCTTTACTCGGAAACGTTCTCTTTTACTTACGTTGGAGACAATTGTGTTAGAAAAGTACAAGGATGCAGAAATCAGGATCAGGGCTAAACCTAAAAATATGATTTTCCAACGTTGTTTTTTCGAGTAGAGATTCATTGATTTTCTTCGATTTATCAAAGATATAAATTTGAAGAGGTAAACCTTACATAAGGTAAATATATTTCTGTTCAAAACTTACCTTGAAATGTGTTGATAACCCCCTTGTTTTTTAAGGATTGAATCAAACTAAAATCGTAAATTTGA
>CANGHE010000257.1 GCA_947453545.1 Flavobacteriia bacterium | reverse complement strand
GATATCCAATCTTGTTTTTATTTAAACGAACAATCCCTTGTATTTGTCCACTAAATGCCCATTTGCTTTTTTGAGTAACGAAAGTGATACCAGGCAAGGCATCCCAAGTTCCAGAACCCAATTGCATCATATACGGCAAACGTGATCCTGCATAAAACATATCATCGCTTAATCCTTTTTGTTGCAATGAACCTGTTGGTAGGGATGTTCCCACACTCAATACAAGTTGTGTAGCAGTGGTTTTAATAATACCATATAAAGCATGTAACTTCGTATCTCCCAAACCATTGGTATTCATCTCCATATGATTATCCGTTGACATTGACATACCTGGCATTGTATGTATATGACCACTTAACATGTTCATAGACATACTATTCGACAGATAGTTTACCATAACCATTGCTGTTAAACGATCCGAAATTCCTACCATCCCCATAACCATATGCATATCCATACGCATCGAAGGACTGTAAGCCAAATAAGTGTTGTATACATCTAACTCAGAAATAGAAGTACTACCTTGAATCGGTGTACCCATGCCCATTTGCATATAGCGGTAACTCACCATCCATTCATTTTTTGGATGAACGTGACTAATCATTACCCCAGCTGGTGTGACATTGCGTATACAATGACAAGACAAATCACATGATGCAGTATCTTCTTGTGAAATAACCCATTGAGTCAAACACAAGAAAAATACAAGGCAAAGTTGTTTCAAAAACATACTTTGATTGTTTAATTACGAAAAATGTTGATTATTGATATACATACCTATTTCGATAGGTGTATATAATTATTAGTTAAAATAGCACTATACCAAAGGACATACTATGCAAGTAAATCAATTTAAAGCGTGTATTCGTATGTAACTAATAGTTTAAGCCAAGGTAGTTGGCGGATGGAAAGTTTCATCCAAATAAGAATCAGAACGTGTTTCTGAATAACCATAAAAAGCAGGAAGGTCAAAACCAACCTCAACATATACAAAAGTAATTGGCTCAGTAATTTGCGCTGCGAACTCCGTAATTTCTAATTTAAACTTGTTAGTTTCGGAAGAAGATTTTTCTTGCTTTTCTTGCTTCGCTAATTGTTTTGCTAAATGACATTTACCATTACATTGCAGTTTTGGTTTTGCCTTATTCTCACAATATTTACGTGTAATCTCCGCTTGATTCAATTGATAATCTACAAATAAAAACCCTTTAATCAGCGCGTTAGAAAATAACATACCGACCATACAAAAAAGAAATATCCTATAAAAGGCTTTATTCATGGTACAAATTTAAATAATTCTAATTGATTCCGGATTATTGCTTAAAATAAATTTCGTTTCATTTTTAGAATACCAGTTACAGGTATTCTAATAGATCCAAATGATTCTGTTCTGTTCATAGAATCTAGTTTAAATTCGAGTTTCGCTCCTTTATAATTCCAGAGTCCTCCATTGTGCGATGAGTATATTGTTTGCGGAACTTGATCAGAAGAATAGAAATAAACTACGTTTGGTGTAAGTTTCATTTTGATAGCTGGTGAGAATAAGAAGCGTAGTTTATCTCCCTCTTTTCTGAGTATACCTTTCACAAATAGTTGATATAATAAGTCATGAATTTTATTATTTATAGAAAATAGAAGGGCAAATGCTGGAACTTGTTTTTCTTGCATTTTAACTACTTCTGTTACATTAAAATCTTCATCAAGTACAGATTCGATTATTTTTTCTTTGACAGCTATGGTTCCTCCTTGATGGTAAGATAAATCACCTTCCCAAGCTTGTAAAAATGAGTTGAGCGGAAAACTAACACGTCTACTTATTCCAGCTAATGTTTTGTAATATGGATCTTCCTTAGCATTTCTTAATTTTTCTACATTTAAGTGCAAGTTTAGTAATTTACCAGTAGTACCTGCTTGATGAATGAAGGCTAAACCTGAATCTTTTGGTGAAACAGAAAGTGGAATATCACTTCGAATGTAAGATTTAAGTTTGATGTGTGTGGAGTCTGAGTCATGAGCAAATATAGCAGTGATTATTCCTTTTCTTTTTAGTCGTTCATAATTTGAATAAATAACTAATCTTTCATGTTTATACTGTTTTTCTTTTTCAAATGCTTTCCATGCTATGCTTGTGTCTCCTTTTTTCGAGTATACAACATGATACATTCTCTTAGGTAAATTTTTTCCTTTATATAAGAAAATCCAATCATTGCCATAGGTTATATAAGCTTGTTTGCCTTTGAACGTATAAACCTTTTGTTGCCCAACCATCGTATCTTTCAGATCGATGTTTTTTTGTAATCTTACTATCCCAGAGTATATTTTACTGCTATCATTTACATGAATTAAAGCACCCCATTCTCCTGTGTCATTAGCAAAAAATAATGCTGGTTTTTGCAAATCTATTCCATAACTTTTTCCTTGAGCAAGTAAGAACTCTGGTGAAAATAAATCTCTAAATGGGATTTTATTGTGATATAACATGGAAGTTGATTCTCTTGCAACATCTAATAAATACATTTTACCTAAAAAATCACCTTCAGGCATACGATCAAGTAGGGTTGGTCTTGCTTCTGTCTTATAAATGAGAGGGCGAAAGTAAAAAAACGCTACAAGTAGTCCTATAAGGAAAAGTATAAAGGTAACTTTACGAACCATAATTTTTATTTAGCCAATACAAAGGCTGAGTTAATTAAGTCTAATAAGTAGATACCAGAGTCTTTGTATACACCTTCGAAATAGTAATTGATATCGAATTTGGTGTGATCTTTTGTACTATCCAATGTAGTCAATTCAACAAACCCTTCTTTTCCACGCATCGCATCTAAAATTTCATTTTGCTTGGATGTAAATACTTGTTTTGGTATTTTATTTAATACATCGCCGATATTTACATATGCATACATAAATTTACTTTTTTTGGCGCTTTTGGCTTTCTTACCACTAATAGCATTCTGTCCATATCCTTCTGTATGATTGATTGCTAAGTCTTCATCGTTGGTAATAAGTAGTAATCCCGTTTTTGAATTGATTACATAAACAGGTATGGAATTAAATACAGCATCTTCAATTTTCCAATAGGTACCCATATTTTTAAATCGCGATGTCATTTTCGACATATAGGAAAGTATTTTTTCAGGTATGTCAGCTCTACCAGTTGAAAATCCAACTGTAAACATGGGCATTTGTTCTTCTCCCTCAATTTCTTTTTCCTTATATTCAAAAGTATTTTCGTCGTACGAGAATTCAATTCGTTTTGTTTTTACATTTTTAACGCCATTGAAAGTCCCAAACATACTACCACGGTAAGTGTCAAATAACGCATCTGTATTGACGAATTCATTTAATAATTCTGCTTTAAGTACATTACTTGTTACTCTAGGATCTTTTTCTTTACTCAATAGCGGAATGATAATTTCGTAAGCTTGTTTATATCCTTCTTTTAGATTTACATTATATGTGAAAAAACCAGCGCAATCTTTATGGATGTATTTTAGTACATTTTTATCAAATTTAGTACTGTTTAATCGATCATATATTTTTCCTAAATCACTACCATAATGAGCTTCAAATTT
>CANGHE010000256.1 GCA_947453545.1 Flavobacteriia bacterium | reverse complement strand
GACTCGAACCAACGATACCGTGAGGTGACAGATTTACAGTCTGCTGCAATAGCCACTATGCGATACCCCCAATAAATGTGAGCCGGTGGAGGGACTCGAACCCCCGACCTGCTGATTACAAATCAGCTGCTCTAGCCAACTGAGCTACACCGGCACATTGAATTTGGTATTAATATTTTTAAAGAACGTTTCGTGTTTTCCCTTAAGGGTGTGCAAATATAAGAACGTTTTTTTTTACTGCAATAGTTTTTTTGATTTTTTTTCAAAAAAAATGGGAAATTTTTTAATTTCCCATTTCAATCTATTTATATTGAGTGTTTTAAGAAACTTTCTCTTTTTCCTTAAGTACTTGTTTTCTTACTGCTTCTGTTGCCAAATCAATCGCTTCTTCAAATGACTTTGCCTGTTTTTTAGCAAATAATTCCTTCCCTGGTAACAGAATTTTAACTTCCCCAATCTTATTTTCTAAGTCGCTCGTATTATCTAATCGTAAAAAAACTTCTGCAGTAACAATATGATCATTGAATAAATTCAATTTTGCTACTTTTTCTTCAATGTAATCAACCAATTTTTGATCTGCTGAAAAATGAACTGCGTGTACCTTGATATCCATAACTCAATTTTTTTTTCGCCCTCTAGGGTGGGCTTGTGAATAAATATTATTTAACTGTGTAAACGAACTGTGTGTATATACCTGTGTTGCTGATAAATTTGCATGTCCAAGTAAATCCTTTAAAGTTTCTAATCCTGCTCCGTTATTCAACATATGCGTTGCAAATGTATGTCTTAAAACGTGTGGACTCTTCTTATCAGAATTCGTTACAATACCAAGATAGGAATTTATTATCCTATATACAAGTCTTGGATACATTTTTTTTCCATTTTCAAGTGAAAATAATTCTTTCGATTGGACACTTAGTGTTCGTTTCACTATTAAATATTCATTTATCATTTGATAAAGAGGAGGAGCAACTGGAATTATCCTTTCTTTGTTTCGTTTACCAAGTACTTTTATAGAAACTGATGAAATATCGTTTTCAATCAATCCAATAAGTTCACTCAAACGTATCCCTGTTTGATAAAACAATTCAATGATAAGACGATTTCGAATACCTTCAAAGTTATCCGAAAACAAATCGTTAAGGCTTTCCGTTGATATCTCTGTTTGTTTCACAAATTGTGGTAGTCGTTTTTCAGTTTTCGGCGCAACAATTTTCAACATGGGATTATTATCAATATATCCGTTTCTTTGCGCCCATTTACAGAATGATCTTAAAGTAGATAATTTTCGATTTACAGATCTATTTGAAATCTTTTCATCCATCAACTGAACAATCCAAGAACGAATAATTTGATAATTTAATTCTTGTAATTGTTCCAATGATTGAATTGTGTAAAAATCTAAAAACTGAAACAAGTCATTCTTATAGGCATTGATAGTATGCTCGGAATAACGTTTTTCAATTGTTAAGTAGTTTTCGAATTCTGTAAAAACAAAAAAAGGAGCCATAGGCTCCTTTTACGTAAACTTCATAATAAAGTTTTATAATTCCGCAGAAATCATTTTAGCTTTATAAGCCGCTTTGATATTACCTTGTCTGTTAATCACAGAAGGCTTAATAAATTCTTTACGAGATCTCAATTCTAACATAACTTTAGTTTTGTCAAATTTTTTCTTGTACTTCTTAAGGGCTCTCTCAATGTTTTCGCCTTCTTTAACTGGGATTATTAACATATTTTTGTTTATTAATTTCTAAATTAGGGTACAAAACTACTATTTTTTACCGAACTGCCAAATTTTATTTCAAAATTTCTCTCGAAATAACTAATTTTTGAATTTCAGACGTTCCTTCACCTATAGTACAAAGCTTAGCATCACGGTAAAACTTCTCAACTGGAAAATCTTTTGTGTAACCATAACCACCAAAAATTTGCACTGCTTCATTTGCTGTACGACACGCCACTTCAGAAGCATAGTACTTCGCGATAGCAGACTCTTTCGTTAAATTCTTCTTGTTATTTTTTAAGAAAGCTGCTTGGTACAACAACAATTCTGATGCTTCAATTTCTGTTGCCATATCTGCTAATTTAAAAGCAATTGCTTGGAACTTAGAGATTGGTTGTCCAAATTGTTCTCTTTCTTTCGAATATTTTACTGCGGCCTCGTATGCACCTTTAGCAATACCTAAAGAAAGTGCGCCGATAGAAATACGACCACCATCTAATATTTGCATCGCTTGTTTAAAACCTTCTCCTTGTATACCAATTAAATTTTCTTTTGGTAAACGACAATCATTGAAAATAAGTTCACACGTTTCAGAAGCACGCATACCCATTTTATTTTCTTTTTTTCCTGCAGAGAAGCCTGGTGTACCTTTTTCAACTATAAAAGCTGAAGTACCATTGGAAGCACCTTTTTCTCCAGTACGAGCAATAACAACCGCAACATCACCAGATTTTCCGTGTGTAATGAAATTTTTAGAACCATTTAATACCCAATGATCACCATCAAGAACAGCAGTTGTATTCATTCCTCCAGCATCTGATCCTGTACCAGTCTCAGTCAAACCCCAAGCACCAATCCACTCAGCAGAAGCCAATTTTGGTAAATATTTTTTCTTTTGTTCTTCTGAACCGTGGTAATAAATATGTCCAGTGCACAATGAATTATGTGCAGCAACTGACAAGCCTATTGATCCACATACCTTAGCAATTTCAGAAACTACTGTGATATATTCAAAATAACCAAAACCAGAACCGCCATATTCTTCAGGAATAAATACCCCCATTAATCCAAGTTCACCTAATTTTTTAAAAACATGAACAGGGAATTCTTGCGTCTCATCCCATTCCATGAAATGTGGTCTAATTTCTTTTTCTGCAAAATCACGCACCATTTGCGCAATCATTTTTTGATTATCATTTAATTCAAAATTCATCACTCAATACTTTTATGTGAATAACTAAGAAATCTAGTATCTTGCTAAATTAATAATATTATCTGTATAGGATTTTAATTTTTCGTTACCATTCAAAAAATCTAAGGAAACAAGAAAATTAAAGGCTTCTACCTTACCTCCACATTGCTGAACTAATTCAGCAGCAGCTGCAGCAGAACCTCCTGTTGCTAACAAATCATCGTGAATCAAGACTTTATCACCTTCCGAAATAGCATCAGTATGCACCTCAATAGTAGCGCTTCCATATTCTAAATCATAACTGTAAGAAATCTTTTTGTATGGTAATTTCCCCTTTTTACGAATCAAGACAAACGGTAATCCCAAACGCATAGCTAAAGGATATCCGAAAAGGAAACCTCTACTTTCTATACCCGCAACTTTTGTTAATCCTTTATCTTGGTATAAAGCAACTAAATGATCCAAAATTTCCGTTGACAAAGTAGGATTCATCATTATTGTACTGATGTCTTTAAATACTATTCCTTCTTTTGGGAAGTCTGGAACATCTCTAATCACGGCTTTAATACTTTCTTCTATCATAATGTTAGGTATGGTTTAATTTTCAAAAATAATTCTTCTGTTATTAATACTGACTCTTTTAACTCAGAAATTGAGG
>CANGHE010000255.1 GCA_947453545.1 Flavobacteriia bacterium | reverse complement strand
GTTTCTCCTAAGGTACCAAAACCATGTGCATCATCAACAAATAAACGGAAGTTGTATTTTCCAGATTTTCTGAATTCAACAATTTCTTTTAATTTACCTTGGTCACCTGCCATACCGAATACTCCTTCAGTAATAACAAGAATTCCTCCTTTAGTTTGTTCTGCCAAACGAGTTGCATTACGCATTTGTTTGTCAAAACTTTCCATATCGTTGTGTTGGAAAACGAAACGTTTACCAGAATGTAAACGCATACCATCTAAGATGCAGGCGTGTGATTCACTATCGTAAACAATAATATCAGAGCGATCAACCAAACAATCGATGGCTGATACCATTCCTTGGTAACCATAGTTTAAAAGGATACAATCCTCTTTCCCCATAAAGTCTGCCAATTCATTTTCTAATTTTTCGTGTTCAGCAGTTTGACCAGTCATCATACGAGCCCCCATTGGATATGCAAGGCCATATTGTTCAGCAGCTTTTGCATCTGCTTCACGCACTTCAGGATGGTTTGCTAACCCTAAGTAGTTATTAAGTGACCAAATCAAACATTCTTTTCCTCTAAAAATCATTTTGTTACCTAACTCACCTTCCAGTTTTGGGAAAGTAAAGTATCCGTGAACACCTTTAGAATATTGGCCGATAGGTCCTCTGTTTTTTTTGATTTTATCAAATATATCTTGTGCCATATTGCTTATTTTTCAATGAAAATTACATTATTAATATAGCAAAAGTAAGAAGATTTCGTATTCTATTTTAAGTGAATTTTTCTTTTTATTAACACTAAAAGTTCATAAATTGATTCAATTTTAAATATTGTATTAGATAATTGAATGTTACGCATTTTCATTTCCTATATTTGCACAAAATTTTAGTAAATGGCTTTAAAATGTGGTATTGTTGGTTTGCCTAATGTTGGGAAATCTACATTGTTTAATTGTTTGTCAAATGCAAAAGCACAATCAGCAAACTTTCCTTTTTGTACAATAGAACCGAATGTAGGTACAATTTCTGTTCCAGATACAAGGTTACAAGTTTTGGAAGCGATTGTAAATCCAGAGCGTGTTTTACCAACAACAATGGAGATCGTTGATATTGCAGGTTTAGTGAAAGGTGCTTCAAAAGGGGAAGGGTTAGGAAATCAGTTTTTAGCAAATATTCGTGAAACAGATGCGATTATCCATGTGTTGCGTTGTTTTGACGACGGAAATATTATTCACGTAGATGGTTCTGTTAATCCTATTCGTGATAAGGAGGTGATTGATATTGAGTTACAATTGAAAGATTTGGAAACAATTGAAAAACGAATTCAATCATTGTCTAAAAGTTTAAAAACAGGTGATAAAGATATTTTGAAGGAAAATGAAATTGCACACAATATTAAAGAGCATTTAGAAAAAGGACTTTCTGTTCGTGCAATGGAATTAGATGAAAAAGAAGAAGAAATTGTAAGAAAATTTCAGTTAATCACATCTAAACCTGTATTGTATTTATGTAATGTTGATGAGTCTTCTGTTAAAACAGGGAATAAATACGTTGATCAAGTTAAAGAAAATGTAAAAGCTGAAAATGCCGAAGTATTAGTAATTGGAGCTAAAATCGAAGCGGATATTACTGAATTAGAAACGTATGATGAGCGTCAAATGTTCTTGGAAGAGTTAGGCTTGGAAGAGCCAGGTGTAAATCGTTTGATTCGCTCGGCTTATGCGCTATTAAATTTACAGACGTATTTTACTGCTGGAGTAAAAGAGGTGAGAGCTTGGACGATTACAAAAGGGATGACTGCACCACAGGCTGCTGGAGTAATTCATTCAGATTTTGAAAAAGGATTTATCCGTGCAGAAGTAATGAAATATATCGATTATACAACACTGAAATCTGAAGCAGCTGTTAAAGATGCTGGTAAGTTTAAAGTTGAAGGAAAAGAATATGTAGTTGAAGATGGTGATATTATGCATTTTAGATTTAATGTGTAATCACAATTTAACAAAATCATAAGTAATAAAAAATCCCAAATCAAAATAGTTTGATTTGGGATTTTTTATTTAGAATGGTTAATTCTTAATTAATATTCATCTTCATTGAAGAGGAAGTCATCTTTTGATGGGTAATCAGGCCAAATTTCTTCAATACTTTCGTAAACATCACCTTCATCTTCTAGATCTTGTAAATTTTCAACAACTTCTAATGGTGCTCCGTGACGAATAGCGAAATCAATAAGTTCATCTTTTGATGCTGGCCATGGTGCATCTTCCAAATATGAAGCTAATTCTAATGTCCAATACATATTTTATAGTTTAGTAGATTAATTTTTTGCACAAAAGTAATTTTATTTTCAAACTTTCAAAATATTAAAGGATAAACCTACTGTTAATTTTTACTAACAATTAGTTTATCTTATTAATATCTTGGTTTCCAAGGTTCTTCTTTTGCGTTTAAATCTAATGTTAATTTGCGTGATAGTACGAATAGGTAATCACTAAGCCTATTCAAATATTTCAAAATGATAGGGGAGAGTGGTTGTTCATCGTGTAAATGATTGGTAATTCTTTCTGCTCTTCTACAGATGCAACGTGCTATATGGCAATGTGAAACAGTTGGATGTCCACCTGGTAAAACAAATGATTTCATTTCCGGTAGGTCTTCTTCCATTGCATCTATTGCCTTTTCTAGAAAATCAACGTCTTCTTCGATTAATTCTGGGAGTTTCATTGTTGATTTAGCAGGGTCTGAAGCTAAATGCGAACCAATTGTAAATAATCGATCTTGAATTTCAAGAAGTTGATTTTTATATGTTTCGCTAATTTCTTGATCTCGAATAAGTCCGATATAGGAATTTAATTCATCAATAGATCCATAAGATTCAATTCTAAGCGCATATTTTGCAATGCGTGTTCCTCCAATTAGTTGGGTGGTTCCTGTGTCTCCTTTTTTAGTATAAATCTTCATAGTTACATGCTTTTTAATATGTTTTTCATTTTTATCACAAAATGTTCTTTGTGTTTGCTTTGTTTTTTTACCAGAATGCCCATTTTAAATAAATCCATACTTAAATGATAATTAGGAGATTGGATAATTTTGTTCCATGAAGTAAACATATCATCACTCCAGCGTATATCATCTAGTAAAAAGATTGTTTCATCGTGAGTAAGGTAATTTAGTTTGTTTAAATAGCGCTCGAGCGAAGCACCTTTATGATCACCATCTATGTAAACAAGATCAAATACAACATTGTTCAAATTATCTAAATAATCGTCAAAGGAAGAATGAACTAGCTGGATATTTGTAAGATTTAATTTGTCAATATTTTCTTGCGCAATTGAAAGTGTATTTTTACAACCTTCTATTGACGTAATTTTAGACTGAGTATTGCCATACGAAAGCGCTATGGTGCCGAGTCCTAAATTAGTTCCTAGTTCTAGAATATGTGCGGATTGGTAATGATTGCTAAGTTGATACAAAAGATTGAAGTAAGTTCCTTTGGATGCTGAATTCTTGTAAATGGTTGAGACTGTATTTATTGATTTTCTTCGTTTTGATCCAGCGCCTAAATCCAATAAATCGACTTTGGTGTTATTAGCGTTGAG
>CANGHE010000254.1 GCA_947453545.1 Flavobacteriia bacterium | reverse complement strand
GATTAAATTAATGGAAGAATTGAAATCACATTCCTCCAAATGGATAAAAACAAAAGGAAATGAATTTAAAAACTTTTACTGGCAAGATGGATATGGGGCATTTTCAGTAAATCCATATGAAGTTGATAAAGTCATAAATTACATCGCTAATCAAAAAGAACATCATAGTAAAAAGGAATACAAAATTGAATATCGCTATTTCTTAAACAAGTACAAAGTAGCATACGATGAACGATACGTTTGGGATTAATATTTTCAATACAAAACCTCAAAAACATCTTTACCACACATAAAGCACATTTTATGCTAAATAATTAGAGGAGCATACCCTCAGAAATTTACGAATCCTTATTTTTGTAACATTATGATTCAATACAAAAAAGTAGCATTTTACACCTTAGGATGTAAGTTAAATTTTTCTGAAACGTCAACAATTGCACGTTTGTTTGAAGATGCCGGTTTTGCAAAAGTAGATTTTGAGGATACTCCTGATATTTATGTAATTAACACTTGCTCTGTAACAGACAATGCCGATAAAAAATGCAAGCAATTGGTAAAAAAAGCATTGAAAATTAATCCAAATGCCTTCGTTACGATTGTTGGATGTTACGCACAATTGAAACCAGAAGAAATTGGCGGAATACCAGGTGTAGACTTAGTATTGGGTGCTAATGAAAAATTTGACATCCTTGCCTACTTAGAAAAAACAGACAAACTCGAAGAAACGAAAGTTTCTTACCAAAATATCAAAGAAACCAAAGAATTCATCCCTTCCTTCTCTTTTGGAGATCGAACACGCTCTTTCTTAAAAGTACAAGACGGATGTGATTATTTCTGTTCGTTCTGTACCATTCCCTTGGCAAGAGGAAAAAGTAGAAACGCAAGTATCGCTGAAACAATTGTTGAAGCTGAAAAAATCGCTCAAACAGACATCAAAGAAGTTGTTCTTACAGGTGTAAACATAGGTGACTTCGGACAAGGTGAAGGTGAAAATTTCTTTCAATTGATTCAAGCCTTAGATAAAGTTGAAGGCATTGATCGTTACCGTATTTCATCGATTGAACCAAATTTACTATCAAACGAAATCATTGATTTTTGTTTGACTGATTCACACAAATTTGTTCCACACTTTCATATTCCATTACAAGTTGGAAACGACCGTATTTTAAAAGCAATGCGCCGCAAATACGAACGTTCCCTTTATGCTGAACGCGTAGCTCAAATTAAATCCTTACGTACCGATTGTTGTATTGGTGTAGATGTGATTGTTGGTTTCCCAGGTGAAACTGATGAAGAATTCCTTGATTCTTACAACTTTATACAAAGTTTGGATATTTCTTACATCCACGTATTTACCTACTCAGAACGCGCAAATACAAGTGCCCCTAAATTAGGAGAATTCGTACCGATGGAAAAACGCAAAGAGCGTAGTAAAATGCTACACATTCTTTCTGATAAGAAAAAACGTGCTTTTTACGAACAAAACATTGGTTCTGAGCGTACAGTATTATTCGAAGCGGAAGAAGATGAAGGTATGATGTATGGTTTCACTGAAAATTATGTGAAAGTAAAAGTTCCATTCAACGCTGCATATGTAAACTCTTTTCAACGCGTACGATTAACAGAAATTGACCGCGATGGTATTATGAAAGTTGAGGTGTTGTAAAATAATTACACCAAGTCTTTTACCAATATTTTAGATACCGTACATCTATTGAATCGCAAAAAAAATATTGCGCTTTACATTATCAAATGTTGAATAATTTGGCATATACCTAATAAAACTAAATGCAAATAACCTAAATATGAAAACATTATTCTTCTTTCTCCTTTGTTTGTTTACATACAATATATCAGCCCAACAAAAATTCACCAAGCAACCGATAGACATTCAAAAATATACTATTCAACTTTCTGTTAACGAAACAAGTAATCGCATAGAAGTAAACGAAAATATTGCCGTTAGATTCAAAACACAAGTTGATACTTTCTTTTTAGACCTTGTACAAAACCACGACGATTCCTTAGGAATGAAGGTAAGCAAAGTACTTCAAGATCAACAATCTTTGTCTTTCTTTCAAAATAAAGATCGATTGTACATTCTACCAAACAAAGCAAAATCTGGTAATGAATTGACATTCACTGTGCAATTTGCAGGTATACCAGAAAACGGGTTAGTAATCGGACAAAATAAATTTGGAAAACGAACTTTTTTTGGAGATAATTGGCCAATGCGCGCCAAACATTGGTTTGCTTGTGTAGATCACCCTTCGGATAAAGCACTCGTTCGCTTTGAAGTAGAAGCACCTGAAAAGTACCAAGTCATTGCCAATGGTTTACTTATAAGTTCTGAAAAAGCAACTAAAAATAGAAAACGTACTATCTACGAAACGAAAACAAGTATTCCAACAAAAGTAATGGTTGTTGGAATCGCTGAATTTGAAGTAAATAAACACACGTACAACAATCGATTGGAAAGTTCAACGTGGGTATATCCTGAAAATAAAAAAGAAGGACTGAAAGATTTCGCTGCGGCAGATAGTATTTTAGCCTATTATGAAAAAAACATCGCCCCCTTCCCTTTTGAAAAAATCGCTCACGTTCAATCAACTACGATGTATGGAGGAATGGAAAATGCAAGTTGTATTTTTTACGATGAAAATGCCATTCGTGGTGAAGGAAAAATCAATGAACTAATTGCTCACGAATTGGTGCACCAATGGTTTGGTAATTCGGCTTCCGAACTTGACTGGTCACATTTATGGTTGAGTGAAGGTTTTGCAACCTATTTAACCAATCTATACATCGAAGATACAAAGGGTATTAACGCCTTTAAAGCACAACTTTCCAAGGACCGTAAACGCGTTATCGCATTTGAAAGTAAGACTCCACTACCACTACAAGACACAATTTCAACAGATGTACAAGCAATGCTAAATACAAACGCTTACCAAAAAGGCGCTTGGATATTGCATATGTTACGCGACAAAATGGGAAAAGAATTATTCTGGAAAACGGTAGCAACCTACTACAACACATTCGCATATAAAAACGCTACAAGCAAAGATTTTTTTACTGTTGCAGAACAAGTTAGCAAACAAAATCTAGCTGAATTTTACTCTGATTGGGTTTTACAAGCAGGACACCCAATTATTTTAAGTACTTTTACGAGCGACGGAAAGAAAGCAACCATTAACATCAACCAAGATCAAAAAGCACTTTTTCACTTTCCAATCGAAATAAATATTCAATACGAAGACAACACAAGCGAAATTAAAACGTTTTCTATAAAAGAGAAGCAAAATAGTAACTCTTGGGAAACGGCAAAAAAAATAAAAGCAATCAAACTTGACCCCAACTTTAAGTTGTTGTTCGAAGAAAAGAAATAGAATAATGAAATTTTTACTACTGAGTTTAGTCACACTTCTTGTTAGTGCATCCAACTTCAAAGCGGATGACATTGTAGGATTTTGGTTAGACGATAGTAAAAAACTAATTGTTGAATGTTACGATTTCGAGAACAGATATTATGCACGTATTCGTTGGTTTGATAATGAAAATAAGAATATTGAAAAGTTCTCTGAAAATGGTTT
>CANGHE010000253.1 GCA_947453545.1 Flavobacteriia bacterium | reverse complement strand
GCAAAACCAAATACAAAAAGATTTGACCCAACGATTGGCTGGACTTTTCATGGCCATGAAGACGTGGGAGCACGCTTAACACCCAAAATTTTCAAACGTCTTAAACTTCCATTGGATGCTAAGATGAAATATGTTCAGAAATTAGTGCGTTTACACCTTCGTCCAATTGCTTTGGTTAAAGGTCATGTAACAGATTCTGCAATTAGAAGATTACTCTTTGAAGCTGGTGACGATATCGAAGACTTAATGACACTATGTAACGCAGATGTTACTTCAAAAAATGAATTCAAGGTCGTTAAATTTCGAAAAAACTTTGAATTAGTTGCTCAAAAGCTGAAAGATGTAGAAGAAAAAGATCGCGTTCGAAACTTTCAACCACCTATTTCAGGAGAGCTCATTATGCAACTTTTTGAAATCGGTCCATGTGCAGAAATTGGAACTTTAAAAACAAAAATTAAAGATGCCATACTTGAAGGTACAATTGCAAATGAATACGATGAAGCATATCAATACCTGATGGAAATTGCAGCAGAAATTGGATTGAAACAACCGATTAGATAAAAACTTGTAGACAAAATAGCAAAGACTTGACACCATTTATAATTAAATAGTATGTCTTTTATCTTGTTTCTTTGAGCGAAGTGGTCTGATGACTTTTATCTTTGAATGAAGCAGTCTTTTTTCTAAAATAATTCCTAATTTTAACTATTATTCAAAAACTCAAAAAGTAACTAACAATGGGAGCACTTAAATTCCGTGTATTACTCGATACTGAAAAAGAAACTGAAATATTTAGAGATATTTTAGTGGACGAAAATGACAATTTTGAAAGCTTATACCGTGCTATTATTTCTGGTTTTAATTTCCAAGGACAAGAAATGGCTTCCTTTTACATGTCCAATGACAATTGGGACAAAGGACACGAAATTAGCCTTGTAGATATTAATTACGGTGATGAGGCAATCGATGAGAAGGCATCAGTAATGTCAGACGCAATATTGAACGACTTCATGGAAGTTGAAGATCAAAAGGTAATTCTAGTTTACGACTTCATGAGAATGTGGATTTTCTTAATTGAGCTTGTTGAACGTGTTGACCAAAAGATTTCTGCGCCAGAGGTACTTTTAGCGATTGGAATGGCACCACCAGAAGATTCAAGAGGAACAGGAATAGAAAATGAAGAAGATGACCTACTTTTTGACGAGGACGAATTCGAGGACGAAGATGAATTTGGACTAGATGACTACGAAGATGGGTATGCAGATGAAGATTATTCAAGTTTTGACGACTATTAAAAAATGGAAAAATACGGAGACCCAGTAGGGAAAGCAATTTTAGATTTTGCACAAACACGCAAACCGGACGATATTATTGTATGTTCAGAAATATGTGAAGATGATATCATTCCTATTGAAGTACTTTTCAGGAACGAAGACGAAATGCCTGAATTGGAAATCATTGCATTAAATAAATGCACTGGTAAAATCTTAGATGTAGGTGCAGGGGCTGGCTCACATGCTAGCTACCTTAATAATATCGGAAAAGATGTTACAGCGATAGATATTTCAGGAGGTGCAGTTGAGTTTATGAAAGAACATGGAATTAAGAGTAAAAACATCAATTTCTTCGATTTCAAAGGAGAAAAATTTGATACTATTCTTATGTTAATGAACGGAATAGGAATTGCTGGAACACTAGCGAACCTTGAAAAGACATTGACTCACGCGAAATCATTATTAAACGAAGGAGGTAAAATACTTTGTGACTCTTCTGATATCAAATATTTATATGAAGATGAAGATGGATCACTTTGGGTGAATTTAAACCAAGAATATTACGGTAACTTTCGTTTTCAAATGAAATACAAAAAAGAAACAGGACCTTGGTTTGATTGGTTGTATGTGGACTTTGATTCATTATTTACCGCAGCTAAAAATGTTGGATTAAAATGTACACGTGTATACGAACAAGATGATAATTTCTTAGCTGAGATAAGTCTATAAATAATTTATTCGATAAGGCTATTTAGCGAAAAGTAGCCTTATCGATATTTAATAAATTGATTAAGTGAAATACTTTTTTCCTTTACTTCTTTTTACCATTATCCTTTCTGGAATACTTTTCGCATTCAAAAACACAAAACGGAATCCAAGGAATACTCTTCTTTGGGAAATCAAACACCCTAATAGTAAATACACCTCTTATATTTTTGGAACCATTCATTTAATAGAGAAGGAATATTTTCATTTTCCAAAACTACTTCAAAAAAAGATTTTAAAATCCGATAAAGTAGTACTCGAATTACCTGGTTTTCCAACATCTGAACAACTCAAACCATATATTTACCTAGAAAAAGATCAAGATTTGCTTTCTTATTTTAAGCAAGATCAAAAGAAAGTAATGTTACAATGGGTGGAACAAAATTTACATTTAAACGAACAAGAATTCACAGAAAGTTATGGTAAATTCAAACCATTCATTCTTGTACAAACCATTACACAATTTGCATTTTTAGACAAAACGGTTTCCTACGAAAGGGAAATAGTAAAAATCATTAAAAATCAAACCATTCCCATCGAAGGACTGGAAACAGTTGAAAATCAAATTAATTTATTCAACTTACTTCCAATGGAAAATCAAGTCAATATGATTATGCAAGCCATTGAATCTAAAACAAAAAACCAACTGATTTTAAAACAATTACAGCAAGCTTACAAAGACCAAGATTTAGATCGAATCCATCAATTATTATTAGAAGAATCATCTTTGACATCAACCGATTTTAATCAATTTGTAACAGCAAGAAATAGGCATTGGGTCAAACCATTAACAACCTATTTTAATCAAGGAAAAACCTTTGTAGCTGTTGGAGCAGGACATTTGGCTGGTGAGAATGGGATACTCAACCTACTCAGAAAAGAGGGCTATAAAACAAAAGCAATTTATTTAAAATAACACATATGAAAAACATCATTTTTGGAAGTATACTTATTCTACTGCTTTCTGCCTGTAAAACCTATTCAGAAGATGACAAAACAACATTTGACAAACGTATTGAAAAGATGTTAACTAAATCGAAAAATAAATACACCCGTTCAGAATCAGGATTATATTATACTATACTCAAAGAAGGTAAAGGTGAATACGTGAAGCTAACAGATGAGGTAAGCTTCAATTATGTTGGCAAACTAACCAATGGTACTACATTTGACGGAGAACATAAACGCAATCCTGTAACATTCAAAATGATTGATCTCATCGAAGGTTGGAAGGAAGGTATTATGTACCTCAAAAAAGGTGGTAAAATCAAACTGATTGTTCCTCCATTCTTAGGATACGGAGATTATGACCTCCCTTCTATTCCACCACATTCAATCTTACTTTTTGACATTGAAGTTGTAGATGTGAATTAATATATTTACGACAATGAAATGTTCATAAATCAATAGAAATTTAAAAGTAAATAAATTGTTCATACAAGATAATTATTACATTTTTGTAATGCTTAAATAGACATCAAAAACATACAATATGAAACATAATTTTGGAGCTGGCCCTTGTATTTTGCCACAAGAAGTTTTTAAACAAGCTGCTGATGCAGT
>CANGHE010000252.1 GCA_947453545.1 Flavobacteriia bacterium | reverse complement strand
GTATGGATGCAGTAACTTTGTCTTTTCCATTATGTTCTGAGGGTAACGCAAGTGGGTGTTCAAACGCAGAAGAAGGAATAGTTGGGTTTACTACTTTGGATGATAATGTAGATTGTAAAAAAGATATTAATGAAAAAGGTATTCCGAATGTTCCTGTACAATTGTTAGATGCGAATAACAATGTAATAGGACAAACAATCACAGCAGAAAATGGAGTGTATCAGTTTTCATCATTACAAGCAGCTTCATATCAAGTACAATTAGACAAAGAGAATTTACCTTTTTCGATCGTTTGTAATGATAAAATAACGACAGATTTAACTAATCAATCATATGCAAAAGATATAAACTTCAGTGCAACGTGCAAAGATGGAATGGATTTGGGGATACGTTCAGTTGCTACAGAAGGTATTATTTTCCCTGGTCAACTACATACATTAACAGTTGCTGCGGGAGATATGAGTAATTGGTATAATATGCATTGCGCCGCAGGGAATGCAGGAAAATTACAGTTGACAATTTCTGGTCCAGTTGTTTACAAAGGAGTTATCGCTGGTGCATTAACACCAACTATTGTGGGCAATGTTTATACCTATGACATCGCTGATTTTGGAAAAGTGAATTTTACAGGTGATTTTGGATTGCAATTCGAAACAGAAACTACTGCTCAAGCAGGAGATCAAGTATGTGTTGAAGCAAAAATAACACCAGAAGAAGGAGATTATCATATTGCAAACAACCAATATACTTACTGTTATGAGGTAGTAAATTCACACGATCCAAACGTAAAAGAGGTATTTCCTGCTAATTTCAAACCAGGTTATGATGGTTATTTAACCTATACAATTCATTTCCAAAATACGGGTTCAGCACCAGCATTTAATATTCGTTTGTTAGATACTTTGGATACACAATTGGATCTATCGACTTTTGAAGTGTTGAATTATAGCCACAAAAACAGAGTTGAGCTGAAAGGTAATAGTATGCAAGTGTTCTACAACAACATTCACTTGATGGATAGTACAACCAACGAAAAAGAATCACACGGATTTATACAATATAGAATCAAACCTAAAACAGCAATTACAGAACAAGTTCAAATAAAAAATACAGCTCATATTTACTTTGACTTTAACGAAGCAGTGGTTACAAACACAACGATCAGCAAAGCAACAAAAAGTTTAGGATTAGAAATGCAAAAGTTGAGTTTATTACAAGCTTATCCTAATCCAGTTGAGAATACCTTAACATTAAAAAGAAGGAGTAATTCAATTGAAAAATTACAAATTCAAATTACTAACATAAATGGACAAGCTGTTTACGAAACTACACTTTCATCTGAAGTAAATCACACAATTGATGTGACTGAATTTGTACCTGGAATGTATTTCATTAATGTAAAAACAGAAAATTCCAATGAAGTAATAAAAGTGATTAAAAAGTAGTTTTAATTGTTTTTGATTTTCTTGAATGCCTCTCATTGTGGGAGGCATTTTTATGTTTTTATAAATATAGTTATCTTAGAAAAAAAATACTCACATGATTACCATTTGGCATAATAACCGTTGTTCTAAAAGTAGAAATGCTGTATGTTTATTAGAAGATAAAAATATACAAGCTGAGATATTTGAATATCTAAAAACACCTCCAACTTCTGAACAAATCATAGATTTACTTGGTAAATTAGGTGTTGAACCAGAAGACTTAGTTCGAAAAGGGGAAGATGTATATAAAACAGAGTACAAAGGTAAAGAGCTATCTTATGACCAATGGATTGAAGCGTTTGTGAAACACCCTGTTTTAATAGAAAGACCGATTGTCATTAAGGGTGACAAAGCTGTGATTGGAAGACCAATTGAGAATATTGAAGCACTATTAGCCTAGTTTTTTAAAGACCTTAATACAAACGAAGTTTGTACATTGGCGATGTTGGGTATCGAAGCTAATTTTTCACGTAAAAAATGATGGTATGTTTCGATATCTTTCGTTTCGATCAACATTAAATAATCCATATTTCCAGCTATATGATGTAGATTAACAACTTCATCTAATTTAATTGCTTCATTTTCAAATAGCTCTATTAACTCTTTGTTATGTCCTTTGAGTGATACTTGACAATATACTTTCATTCCTTTGTTTAACAAAGGTTTGTTTTCAAGAATGGTATATTTGAGTATTACCTTATTTTTCTCTAAACGTTTGATGCGTTCGTAGGTAGGAGTGGTACTTAATCCAATTTTATCTGCAATTTCTTTGTAACTCAATTTTGAGTTTTCTTTTAGGATTTCAATAATTTTTAAGTCTAAGACATCAAGTTGTAACATGGCAGAATAGATTGCTATTAGTATTTGTATTATTTACCTTTAAAAGTATAAAATATATTATTTAATAAATATAATAGTATAATTTTCTTTTAATATTTATGTATGTAGTTATATAGAATACATTTGGATAAAAATACAGAATATTATGGATTATAAATCGATGCAGCCTGAAAGTTTGATGATGAGTTATGGTTATAAACCCTCATTATCAGAAGGAGCTATAAAATGCCCAATTTTTCAAACTTCAACTTTTGTTTTCAATTCAGCAATGGAAGGAAAGCGTTTCTTTGAATTAGCTTACGGTTTGAGAGAGAAAGATAAAGGAGAAGAACTAGGGTTGATTTACAGTCGATTGAATAATCCAGATTTAGAAATTCTTGAAAATAGATTATGCTTATGGGATGGTGCAGAAGATTGTGCTGTTTTTGAAAGTGGTATGTCAGCAATTTCAACTGCTTTGATGGAATTTATGGCTCCTGGTGATTTATTGTTATACTCTCGTCCAGTTTATGGGGGAACTGATCACTTTATCAATCATTTTTTGAAAAAGTTGAATATTGAGTCAATAGGTTTTTATGCTACCGATACGAAAGAAGAAATTATCGAACGTGTAAAACAATCCGGAAGAGCAGATCGATTGACAATGATTCACATTGAAACTCCTGCAAATCCTACGAATGCTTTGATTGATATTGAATTGTGTGCAGAAGTAAAGAAGTATTTTACAACAGAAGACAAACCTGTTGTTTTATCGGTTGATAACACGTATATGGGTCCGATATGGCAACATCCTTTAAAGCACGGAGCTGATTTAGTATTGTATTCGGCAACGAAATATATTGGAGGACACTCAGATGTAATCGCTGGGGCATGTTTAGGTTCGAAAGAATTAATGGGTAGGGTAAAAGGTTTACGTACTTTCTTAGGAAATATGGCTGGCCCTTGGACAGGTTGGTTATTGATGCGTAGTTTGGAAACATTGAAAGTACGTATGGATGAGCAGGCTCGAAATGCAAAAGAAGTAGCCGATTTCTTACAAGCTCACCCAAAGGTTGAAAAGGTGTATTATTTAGGATTTTTGGAAAGTCAGAAAGACAAAGAGCTATTAGCGAGACAATTTACGTCTAATGGTGCAATGATTTCTTTTGATATTGTTGGTGGAGAGAAAGAAGCATTTCAATTTTTGGATTCGTTAAAATTAATCAAGTTGGCTGTTAGTTTAGGAGGAACAGAGAGTTTGGCTGAACATCCTCAAACAATGACACATGCGGATGTTCCGATG
>CANGHE010000251.1 GCA_947453545.1 Flavobacteriia bacterium | reverse complement strand
GTTTTCCCAACAAATTGGATAACTGCTGAGGGTGAATTGTATTCAGGTTACCGTGAGAAAGGATATTTGCCTGAGGCATTTATTAATATGTTAGCGTTTTTGGGTTGGAATCCGGGCACACACCAAGAGTTATTTTCTTTGGCTGAATTAGAGGAAGCATTCTCATTAGAAAGAGTTGGAAAAGCAGGTGCTAAATTTGATGCTGAGAAAACAAAATGGTTTCAACAACAACATTTAAAACATACTTCGAATGAGCGTTTGGCAGATTTGTTAATTGAAAAGTCAACAGAAAATTTAGATAAAGAACGTTTAGTTGGTATTTGCGGATTGATGAAGGAACGTGCTACGTTTGTTGAAGATATTTTAACAGAAGGTGCTTATTTATTAAATCGTCCAACTGAATTTGATTCTCAAACAGTTTCAAAAAAGTGGAATGAAAATTCACCTGTATTGATGCAAGAGTGGACTACTATCTTATCTGGGATCTCTTCATTTGAAGCAACGGAAATTGAATCTCAGTTTAAAGCATTTTTGGCTGAAAAAGGATTAGGTATCGGTGCTGTATTGCCATTGTTCCGTTTGTTGATTACAGGTGTTGGAATGGGACCAAGTATGTTTGAAATTGCTGCTTTTTTAGGTAAAGAAGAAGTAATAGCTCGTATGAATAGCGGTTTAGAGAAATTAGCATAAACATTCTTCCCTTTGTGAGGTGGATCCCGAAAGCTTTCGGTAAAGGGAGGTGATGAATTAATCTTTGTTACCTTCTACATCATACTTCAAGAAAGGAAGCAAATTTTCATAAATGAAAAACACGATAGAAGTTAACGGAATTCGTTTGTATGCTCACCACGGGTGTTTGCCAGAAGAAACAAAAATCGGTGGACATTACTTGGTAGATGTGCTGCTTGAAACGGATTTTTTAAAAGCGGCGATGGAAGACACTTTAATTGATACGATTGATTATGTTGTTGTAAATCGAATTGTAACAGAAGAAATGCATATTCCCTCTAAGTTGATTGAACACGTTGGATATCGTATTTTAAAGCGTTTTGAAAAGGAGGTAAATGGAATGCAGTTAGTGCGTATTAAGATTACCAAAATTTGTCCTCCTATCAATGGTGATGTAAACAATGTAGCAATCATTATTGAAGAAACATTCAGCTAGAATGTCATTTTTAGATATAAAAAATTTGTTGAACATCACGATATCGAAAAAAATGCATCACAACTTGGTACAACGAAAATATTTTATAACTTTGTACCACGAAATGGTCTTGTGGCCGAGAGGCTAGGCACCGGTCTGCAAAACCGTCTACAGCGGTTCGAATCCGCTCGAGACCTCCATATTTGTGAAAAGAACCCCGACTGAAAAGTTGGGGTTTTTTGGTTAAAATATTTAAGAAATTAATAATCAACCCCATATGAAACCATTAACAATCAATAACCTATTATCCAAAATTGCAACACGTTATCCTGTTACAAGAAAATACATCAATTATATTATTCAGTTTAAAACGAAGTATCCATCTTCATTCAACGTGCTTTTATTCTTTGTCTCTTTTCTTGCAATCTATAATTTCGGGAAAATGATTGGCGAAATCGGATATTTTATAACACATTAATCAGTAAATATGGAAGAAAATAGGTTCACTGCTATCTTACCTAAACTTTCAAAATACGGATATAAATACCAACTTGATAAAGACGAGCTAATTATCAAAACCAACAAACTTGCATATCTGAAAGTAAAATATCCCTTAATTATCATCGTCAGTACGATTGCCTTTTTCACAGGATTGTTGTTGTTATACACTAATATTCTAGCAACTAAACGCCAAATAATTGATTGGTTGGAAGAAAGTAATTCTTAACATAAACTAACCATTCGTTAAAAAATCACTAAAAATTTAACTAATAGACGTTTTGAAATACTTCTAAAAAGTAATCAAAAATTAAATGAAGGTTCAATATTTAATAGTTGTTCTTCTGTTGTTACAGCAAAATCTTCATTGCCAATAATATAGAAATTTAAAGAAGCAATAATTTGATCGATATCGTATTTGTATTTCTTTAAATTCATTACCGCCATCGTTTCCTTATTCGTAATATCTGTTGGATTATATACAATAACATCTTTCGTAAAACGATTCATCAAACTAAAATAATCTGGAACAGGTTTGTCTTTTGTTCGAACATTTCCTTCATCATAAAAACGCATACGAACTTTGTTGTTTTTAAATTCAACCAACAACAAAACGTTTACCTCATCTTTATCAAATTTGGTACGATACAAAATAGCGTAATGACTCGTATCCTTTTTTACCTTTACTTGCTTTCCTACTGAAAACTCTTTCAACCAATTGTCGAAATGATTCATCAATCGTGCTTTGTTATAATTGATCTCATCTCCTGTTAATGGATCTACGATCATCATCGTGTCTTTGGTTTTGGAATCTATTCGAGTCGCATTAAACGTCAATACATCACTCGAAACCAATTCGCTTTTGTAATCTTGATAAATAGAATTTACTACAAAAGATTCTGTTGCTTTTTTTGTTGTTTGAGCGAATAATGTCGTTGTAAATGCAATATAAACAAGGGTTTGTATAAACGTCTTCATAGTAATAGAATTGTGATATGCTACTAAGATACAAAATGTAAAGAGGAGGTACAATAAACATTAATGACTATTATCATAAATTTCAATTTACATTAACACTACCTTTGTCGCGTTTAATTTAATTAATGATCGATGAAAAAAATTGTTTGGATGTTTTTACTTGCGAGCGGTTTGTCATTTGGACAAGACCAAGCACCTACAAAAACAATCGCTAAAAAAGGAAGTTTCTTCGTGTATTGGGGTTGGAATAGATCGCTTTACAGTACTTCCGATATTCATTTTTCTGGAAACAATTATGATTTTACCTTAGACAATGTGGAAGCAAAAGACAGGCAAAGTCCATTCTCAGCTAAGATTTATTTAAACCCTGGAAACATAACCATTCCTCAATATAACTTCCGATTAGGATATTACCTCAACGAGAAATACAGTATCTCTTTTGGGGCTGATCATATGAAATATGTAATGGTTTCAAACCAAATGTCAACCATCAGTGGAAATATCGCTACGGGTTCTGCTTATGATGGAACATATGGTCACGATGCTTTTCAAATAAAACCAGACTTTTTGTTGTTTGAGCATACCGATGGATTGAACTACCTAAATCTTGAACTACGTAGAATGGATAAAATCTATACTTACAAAAACTTCAAATTCAATATTACCGAAGGATTTGGTGGCGGTATAGTTGTTCCTCGCACAAACACTACCCTCCTTAATTACCAACGTTACGATCAATTCCACTTAGCTGGATTCGGTTTAGGAGCTGTTATTGGACTTAATTTTCAATTCTACGAACGTTTCTTTATTCAATTAGAAGAAAAAGTTGGATACATCAATATGGCTGATATCCGCACAACTATGCACGTTGAAGATAAAGCATCTCAACATTTTAATTGGTTACAAGGAAATGTAGTATTGGGAGTGAATTTCAACTACAAGAAAAAACAATAGAAAAACGTACATACAAAAAAGGCTGCTCAAACAAATTGAGCAGCCTTTTTTGT
>CANGHE010000250.1 GCA_947453545.1 Flavobacteriia bacterium | reverse complement strand
TTAATAATTAATAGAATAAATAAATAGAAGTATGTACAAATTATCAGGAACAGTTAAAGTAGTAAATCCTACAGTTCAAGTATCTGAAAAATTTTCAAAAAGAGAGTTCGTAGTAACAGACACTTCAGGTATGTATCCGCAAGACATTTTGTTTCAATTGACACAAGACAAATGTACATTGTTGGATGGAGTTAATGTAAATGATTCAATCGAAGTATCCTTTAATTTAAGAGGGAGAGAGTGGACTAATCCTCAAGGTGAAGTGAAATATTTCAATTCATTGGATGCATGGAGAATTGATAAAATGAATGCATCGCAAGGTATGCCTGCTTCAGGTCCTTCTGCTATGAATTTGAATCCTACACCAACTGCAACACCACAAATGACAGTTGAAAGTTCTGATGACGATTTACCGTTCTAATAAAAGTAATATGTTTTTAAGCCAGCATTAGCTGGCTTTTTTTATTTTCTACCTTTCCATTTTTGATTCCTGAAGAATAACATTCCTATGCCAATAGCAAAAAAATACAATGGGTATAATAAGCTAAAACAAGGCGTAACCCAAATTATTTGTTTTCTATCTATAAATTTCAAATAGGGTTTGAAAATTAACATATCAAGTATAATCTTAAAACCTACTATTCGCCAATCATAATATATTAGAAGATATACAAAACCAAGAAGATAAATTAGCCCTATGATATTTATCAAATTTGCTAAATCGTCTTTAATTTTTGTTGATTTAGTAATCCATCGTAAGCGTTGCTGAAAGAATGAATATAAAGATTTAGGGGTAGCTGTTTCTATAGCTAAGTTTGAATCTGTTATGGTTTGAATTTCTTTGTTATGTTTTTTAAAATCAGCTAATAAAAATTGATCGTCACCACTTGCAATGTTTTTATGTATATCGAATGAATCAATTTTTAAAAATGTCGATTTATTAAATAATAAATTAGCTCCACTTGATACAATTGGATCAGCGAATCCACTAACGCTCATATTGATACTATTTAAAAAGTAATAATCTAATTCATATAAGATCTCAATAAAGGTGTTACCAATCATGCGTACTGGTAATATTGTTAATTCTGAAGTGCTGATATTTTTCAATGCAACAAAATAATTAGGAGGAACTATGATATCAGCATCCCATGTAAGTATATATGAGCCTTTAGCTAGCTTTATGCCTTTTCTAATTGCTGTTTTTTTTCCGATTTCACCATCGTTAAGTGAGATAACTTTGTGATTAGAAGGCAGGCTAGTAAGTAGGTTCAACGAATTATCTTCAGAATGGTCATTAACCCAAATAAATTCTAACGGGTTTAGGTTTAGTTTGAGAATAGAATCTTTCAATTTGTCTAGGTTAACCATCTCATTTCTAAAAGAAATGATAACAGATATTTTTTCAGTTTCGTATTTGGGATAGAAGTTTTTCTTTTTACTAGACCTGTACCAACCCCAATAATAGAGTATATATATTCCAAAAAAGATTGTAATGTAAGCGGTTAACATCATACTTGTTTTTTAAAGAATGGTAATGCTATTACTGCAATGATTCCTTGATTTAGAACCCATAATGTTATTGACGTACTAAGTATAATTTCAGGATGACCTATAATTGGAACTAGTACCCAAAGGGCAATAGATTCGCGAATGAATAGTTTTCCCATCAGTAAGGATGGTGAGAGTGTACTCCAGAAATAGATTTGCCAAATCCATCCGAGTAATTCAAATGAAAAAGGTATTCCAAAGCCTAGAAACAATAGTAAATATTGAGTACTGAATACTATATGTCTTATGATACTTAATGTGAGTAGTTTCAGTCTAAATTCTTTCGTGTTCGAAAGAAGGGGTAGTATTTTAGTTTTCCATTTTGGAATAGGAATATAGAAATTATCAAAGAAGTAATAGAGTAGAAGAATAATTGTTATGCCAATTGATACAATGTAAAATTCAAATGTTGGTATGTTTAGTTGTTTTTGTCCTAGCCAAGCTAAAGAAATAATACCAAAATAGATACTTGCAATGAATTGAGCTCCATTGCTTAGCATTGTTAAAGCAATAATTTGTGGTCTTTTCATACGTGGATAATAATACATTCTACCAATAAAATTACCTAATAGACTTGGAGTTAAAAAACCTGTTAGAGCCCCTGCGAGGTAGGATTGAATTTTGTACTTTGATTCATCTATGAATTTTAATATATTTTTCCATTTACTATATTCGAGGTATTGATTTGCGAATGAAAGTAGGATTGCTAAACCAAATGATAGTGGGTGTTGAATCTTGATTTTTTTAATTTCGATCCAAGACAATTTATTAATCTGTTGGTAAAAAATATAGAGCACTACACTTGTAAAGATTAACTTTACAAATAGGCTTACAATAGGGCTATTTTTTATAGATTTATACAAAGTTTATTAAATAATGCTTGAAGATAAAATAATTCTTGGAATTGACCCAGGTACAACAGTAATGGGATATGGAATAATTCATATTCAGGGAAAGAAATTGGTCATGTTAAATTTCGGAATTATTCAATTGTCTAAATTGGCTACCCACCCTGATAAGTTAAAACGTATTTTTGATCGTGTAGATGGATTGATACAAGAATATAAGCCTGATGAAATGGCAATCGAAGCACCATTTTTTGGTAAGAATGTTCAGTCAATGTTGAAATTAGGCAGGGCACAAGGAGTCGCAATAGCAGCATCTTTAAAAAATAATATACCTTTTGAAGAATATTCACCAAGAAGAATTAAGCAAGCAATTACAGGTAATGGTAATGCATCCAAGGAACAAGTAGCAACGATGTTACAAACCTTGCTTAAATTTGACGAAATGCCCAAATATTTAGATGCTACAGATGGTTTAGCTGTTGCACTTTGTCATCATTTTTCAAAAGGGATAGGGGAGCATAATAAAGCAGGTGGAAATTCATGGAGTTCTTTTGTTAAGAAAAATCCTGAAAGAAAAGTTGATAGTTAATTGTATTTAATTAATTCAATATTGTATTGCTCTACAATTTCGTTAAGCATGGTCTCTATTAGTTCTTTGTTTGAAGCGTAATAATTAAAAGATTGAGCATAAGATATCGAATCTTCTCCAAATGTTCTTAATAATTTGTTTCCAACGATCCCAATTGTCTTTTTCGATTCGAGTATGTTGGGGAATTTGAGTTGTGATGTAGTTTCTAAAAGCATCATTTTGTACATAATTTTTTTCATTTTTTCTTTTTCAATTAATTTCTTTGGTTTTTCTTCAGAAAATTCTGAATCATTAGAGCAACCTTGCAATAAATAAATTGAGCAAAATATAAATAGAATAGAAAAAAATATGGTTTTTTTTGATTTCATTTTAACGATTGAAAAGTAAACGCATCCCTTTTTGATCTGACACAATGTTTTTTCCGTCAAAAACGAGTTCTCCATTAACAAAAGTTGAAATGATTTTATTTGAAAAAGATACTCCTTCAAATGGAGACCAGCCACATTTATAAAGTAAATTGGATTTATCAACAGCTGTAGTCTTTGTAGGGTCAATCACAACTAAATCTGCATAATACCCTTCTCTAATGAACCCTCTGTTAGCTAATTGAAAACATATTGCAGGAGCGTGAGCCATTTTTTCAACTACTTTTTCA
>CANGHE010000249.1 GCA_947453545.1 Flavobacteriia bacterium | reverse complement strand
ATACCAATCGCTGTAGTGATACCTAAACCAGCTTTAGCAACTTGGTCAGCAGCTTCGTATGTTAATGTTCCTGATTTAGAAACAATACCGATTTTACCTTTTTTGAATACAAATCCTGGCATAATACCAACTTTCGCTTCACCTGCAGTAATAACACCTGGACAGTTAGGACCGATTAAACGCGCTCCAGTACCTTTTAAGTACTCTTTCGCTTTCACCATGTCGTTTACTGGAATACCTTCTGTAATACAAACGATTACTTTGATACCTGCGTTTGCAGCTTCCATAATTGCATCAGCAGCAAATGCTGGCGGAACAAAAATAATAGATACATCAGCTTTTGTAGCGCTTACAGCGTCAGCAACTGTGTTGAATACTGGTCTCTCTAAATGTGTTGAACCACCTTTACCTGGAGTAACACCTCCAACTACGTTTGTTCCATATTCAATCATTTGAGAAGCGTGAAATGTTCCTTCACCTCCTGTAAAACCTTGAACGATTACTTTTGAATCCTTGTTAATAAGTACAGCCATTTTTGCGGATATTATGTATTTCTATTTTTAACGTTCCAAATGTATCACTTTGCAGCGTTATTACCAACTTTTATATTGAAAAATAATTAGGAAATAAGTGTATGCTTTTAAAAAGATAGAGTTTGTGTCTTATTGTGAAGTATATTTCAGTAATCTATTTCAAGGAACCAATTTGTTCAATGAACAGGTAAATTACAATGCTTCTGTAACATACACTTTCTGCTGTACTTTTTTTAACCAACTCACAGCTTCTTCTTTAGTTAAAAATGCTTTGAATGGAGTTTGTGGCTTCTTTAGTAAAGCATAGATATTAAACATATACAGTTGCGCTCTTGAATTTACAAGGACTGCACACGCATGAAAGTATTCATTTCCATATATGCCAGAATAATCACGCGCTTCTTTATTCATTCCTGTTACATTGCTAAAATCATAACAAAAGAATAGTTTTTCTCCTTGACAAAAACGATGACGTATATCTATGATACGCTTCATTGTGTGTAAGTCTAAAAAAACTTTTTCTGGATAAGCAGAGTAGGTGATCCCATCGTCCTCTTTCCATAACTTAAAAAAATCTTCGTCTTTCATGCTGTTAGTTCTATCTGCAAAGATAGATGATTTTAGGATTAAATAAATTGGAGTTCGTAGGTTAGATTATTGTTTGTAATAATATTATTTAAATAAATAAAAATCAACATGTTAAAATTATAAATGGAGTATTTAATGATATTTAGTGAAATTTGTTGTTGTTTAATAGTGTTGGTACAGTTCCCATACTTATACTATACACTAAACGCGATTTTTCAGCTTCAACTAATATACCGTTTCATTTTTTATTTCTAAATAAATTTTAAGAATTACTAAAATGAATACCATCCCAAACACCAAAATCTACACACTATTTTTCTTGAGAGGTTGGATTTTTTTAAAATATTAACTGAATATTCCATCTTCTCCTAATTGAGAATATATATTTTGTCGTGAAGAATTCAACTTTGTACCCATACCTCAATCTGAAATTGAGAAATAGATTTTCTCTTTCAATTATTAAAATTAAATAAATTGCATGATTGAATTAATGTAAAAGTTGATCGATGACTTTTTAAATATTAGTATAACAAAACAACGAAAATTGAGCTGAACACTTTAAAATCATTCCGTTTCTTCCTAACTTCAAGTATGGAATATAGAAAAAAGCACAACATAAAAGAAAATAAGACCTATTTCTTAACCATGACTGTAGTAAATTGGGTCGATGTATTCACACGAAAAAATCATTGTGATGCTATTATTGAATCTTTGAAATATTGCCAAAAGGAGAAAGGATTACAAATTTTTGCCTATTGCATTATGAGTAATCACATTCATATGTTGGTCAATACATTAAGTCCTTTTGAATTAAAAGACGTTATTCGAGATTTCAAAAAATTTACAGCTAAAAAAATACTATTACAAATACAAAATGAACCAGAGAGTCGGCGAGAATGGATGTTACACCAATTTGAAATAGCAGCAGAAAAAAGTGCTAAACACAAAAATTATCAATTTTGGCAAGTTGGAAATCACGCTATTGAAATTTATAGTCAAAACTTTATTTGGGAGAAAATAAACTATATACATAATAATCCTGTAAAAGCAGGGTATGTAGTAGAAAGTTCACATTGGAGGTATTCATCTGCAAGTAATTATCAAGAAAAAGAAAGTGTATTGGAAGTTGAGAAAATCCTGCTGTGATTTGAATAAAACAAAATGTTTTTGACATATTCAGACTTATTGTAAATTTGAGCTGTGAATTTGAGATTAAAAATACCGCAGGATTATAAATTAGAAGTGTTCGGAACCTTAAACCAATGTCAAATAGTTTAATATTATTAATTCTTCAAGATTGTTTTTAACATACTGATTGTTAATTATTTAACTATTAAAAAGATTGATTTTCACCCTGGTTTTCACTATCTTTATATATGAAATTTAAAGATATATTAGGCTATATTTCTGATGAAGAATTGGATTTTCTTAGTGCTGAAACAGGAGTTAATCATCAAGTAAAAAAATTAAATGGATCGATCATTTTTAAGTTGATTCTTTATTCTCTACTTGAACACGGAAAACCATCTTTGCGAGTAATGGAACAAATTTTTCATTCTTCATCTTTTCGGTTTTATACAAATACAGATAATATTACAACAAAGTACAATTCGTTAAGTGATCGATTAAGTTCCATAAAATCAGATTATTTTCGCGGAATATTTCAATTACTTTTTGACAAGTTCAATATTGAATTAGGAGAACAAAATGCCTTGCAAAAATATGATTCAACGATGATTGCCGTATCTTCTAAACTGGTTGATTGGGGAATGAAAGTTGGAAGTAAAACAAATAAGAAACAATTGAAAGTAACGGTTGGTCTTCATGGTTCATTACCTTGTGATTTCAAAATATTTACTGAAAACAAACATAACTGTGAAGATTTAACTATACCAGAAGTAATCCTAGATTATAAACACAATACGGCGAGTGTAGTTACATTTGATCGAGGAGTTCAAAAGCGAACGACTTTTGTGAAATTTGATGAGCAAGATATTCTTTTTGTAACAAGGATAAAATTAGATGCTACACATCATGTGATACGAAATATTGAAATATCAGAAAAAGAAACAGAAAGTTTGATTATCGAGGAAGATTTAGAAATCAACTTTAACGACAACGCAACAAGGAAAAGACTTTTAAATTCATTTCGTTTAATCAAAGCAGTCATAAAACAATCGAATGAGAAAATATATTTTGTTTCCAATAATTTTGAGTTAGAAGCAAGTGAAATAGCTAATCTATACAGGCAAAGATGGGAAATAGAAGTGTTCTTTAGATTCATAAAACAGCAATTAAACTTCAGTCAACTTGTAAATAGAAATCTAAACGGAGTTAAAGTAATGATTTACATGACACTAATATTGGCTAGTATGATTATTATTTACAAAAAGAAAAACAATCTAAAAGGATTTAAAATTGTAAAAATGAAAATCGCAAAAGAACTACAAAATGAACTTATTAAAGAAATTGTGCTCTTGTCAGGAGGTGATATTTCCAAAATAAGTCATATTTTAGATGATTAGAAGGTTCCGAACACTTCTAATT
>CANGHE010000248.1 GCA_947453545.1 Flavobacteriia bacterium | reverse complement strand
GTTTCCGATAGAATTGACGCATTAGACGCTTGGGAATTAGATGCGAAATTAGAAAGAGCAATGGATGCATTACGTTGTCCGCCAGATGATCAATTGATAGAGACATTATCTGGAGGGGAAAAACGTCGTGTTGCTTTATGTCGTTTGTTATTAAAAACACCAGATGTATTGTTATTAGATGAGCCTACCAACCACTTAGATGCTGAATCTATCGATTGGTTAGAGCAACATTTACAACAATATCAAGGAACAGTAATAGCAGTTACCCACGACCGATATTTCTTAGATAACGTTGCTGGTTGGATTTTAGAGTTGGATAGAGGAGAAGGTATTCCATGGAAAGGGAATTATAGTTCTTGGTTAGAGCAAAAAGGTAATCGTTTGAAAGACGAGGAGAAAACAGCTTCTAAGAGACAAAAAATGTTAGCCAAAGAATTGGAGTGGGTTCGTATGAATCCAAAAGCACGTCAAGCAAAGAGTAAGGCACGTTTATCCAATTACGATAAATTATTATCTGAAGATTTAAAAGAAAGAGAAGACGTATTAGAGATTCCAATTCCTAACGGACCACGTTTAGGGATGAATGTTATTGATGCAGAGAGTGTTGCGAAATCTTTTGGAGATAAATTGTTGTACGATGATTTGAACTTCAAATTACCACCAGCAGGAATCGTTGGGGTTATCGGACCAAATGGTGCAGGTAAAACAACAATCTTTAAAATGATTATGCAGGAATTAATGCCAGATGCAGGTCAATTTAATGTTGGTGAAACAGTTAAGATAGGTTATGTAGATCAAACACATAAAGATATTCATCCAGATAAATCAGTTTTTGAAGTTGTTTCAAATGGAATGGAGTTTATCGAGATTGGAAATCAAAAGATTAATGCAAGAGCATATTTGTCCAAATTCAATTTTGCAGGTTCAGACCAAAACAAAAAAGTTGGTATTTTATCAGGTGGTGAGCGTAATCGTTTACATTTAGCAATGACCTTAAAAACAGAGGCGAATGTATTGTTATTAGATGAGCCAACGAATGATATTGACGTAAATACGTTGCGTGCATTAGAGGAAGGTATTTTAAACTTTGCTGGTTGTGCAGTTGTAATTTCGCATGATAGATGGTTTTTAGATCGTATTTGTACACATATCTTAGCTTTTGAAGGTGATTCACAAGTGTATTGGTTTGAAGGATCTTATTCTGATTACGAAGAAAATAAGAAGAAAAGACTTGGAGATGCTGCGCCAAAACGTATTAAGTACAGAAAATTGGTTAAGTAATTTTATATTAATGGATTGTAATTTTTCGGTATTCTCCTTTTCATTCTGAGCCTGTCGAAGAAAAAAAGGAGAATACTAAAAGATAAAAATTATCAAACTGAATGAATCAAGAACAAAAAAACAATCCTTTACACGGTGTGAAACTAGAACAAATCCTAGAAGCCTTGGTGGATAACTTAGGTTGGAAGAATCTAGGTTACTTGATTGATATTCGATGTTTTAATTTTGATCCAAGTATAAAGTCAAGTTTGCATTTTTTGAGAAGAACACCATGGGCTAGACAAAAAGTGGAAGCGTTATATTTGGAAAGAATTATTGATTTTAATAAAAAAGAAGAGGAGTAGATATTTAGCGTGGTTAATTAGAGGATGTTTTATATTAAATTCAGAAAATGAAATCACTCAAAATACTAACATTTATCTTTCTCGTAATAAATTTTCACTCGATTGGACAATATAAAAAGTTCAATATAGGACTTGGATATTCAACTAATAATTTCTCAAATAATTATAATGCTTTCGGTTTAAGCGCTCAGTATAATTTAAAGAATACGTTTTCCATATGTTCAGGAATCAATTATGAAAAAACAACTTTTAATTTTTCATATGATTTTACGACTATGCCTCCAATGAGAAAAATCACCTCAGTTTATAATCCATTATACATTAGTGTACCACTATTATTAAAGGCCTCTATTGGTAATAAAATCCTCTTTTTTTTAATGCAGGTTTAAATTATAGCATGTCTTTAAAATCATTATCCAATACAACTGTACATTATTATGAACCTCATGATGTAATATATGAAGATTTCAGCACAGAAAGTTATGTTTTTATTGGTAAGTCACATGATTTACATGGTATTTATGGATTTGGAATAACCGCACCGATTCACAAAAATTTAATTATTACCTTAGATACAAGAGGCATGTTTTATTTTGATAAAAATAAGGTTCAACCAACCGATGGATTAGATTTATATTTATACAGGGGGTTCTATTGTGCAAAATTTTCATTAAGTCTTGCTTACCAATTTAATTTATCTAAAAAGAGTGATTTTAAATTCTCCCCTTATAAAATAACTCTCAATTAATATAGTTTTTGATACTCTATTTGATTATTTTTGACTTTCGTAATAAGGTAAAAGATCAAATATAATGAGTATAAGAAATTTAGAACCAAAAGCATTATGGAGCCATTTTGCTGATTTAAATGCAGTTCCACGTCCATCTAAAAAAGAAGAGCGTGTTGTTGAATTCATGATGAACTTTGGTAAATCATTAGGATTAGAAACAATTAAAGATGCTATTGATAATGTGATTATTAAGAAGCCTGCTACGGCAGGGATGGAGAATCGTAAAACGGTAGTTTTACAGTCGCATTTGGATATGGTGCACCAAAAAAATGGGGATACTGTTTTTGATTTTGATAATCAAGGGATTGAAATGTTGATTGAAGGAGATTGGGTTACTGCAAATGGTACAACTTTAGGAGCAGACAACGGTATTGGAGTTGCGACAATCATGGCTTTATTGGCATCAACAGAGATTCCTCACCCAGCAATCGAAGCATTATTTACGATCGATGAAGAAACCGGGATGACAGGAGCGATCCATGTAGATCCTAAAAATATTTCTGGTACTATTTTATTAAACTTGGATACTGAAGATGATGATGAATTGTCTATCGGATGTGCGGGTGGAATTGACACAAACTCTACTTATACCTATAAAACGGAACAAGTAGCTTCAGGAAATGCGGCAATTGAACTTACAATCAAAGGACTACTTGGTGGACATAGTGGAATGGATATCCACAGAGGAAGAGGAAATGCGAATAAATTAATGACTCGTATATTACGTCATTTATTGGATCATTTTTCAATTCAATTAGCTCATTTTGATGGGGGAAGTTTACGTAATGCTATTCCAAGAGAGGCAAAAGCAGTGATCGTTTTTTCAAATGAAAACAAGGCTCAAATCGAAGCATTAATCAACTCTTTTAGCAATGAGTTAAAAGTTGAGTTTAAAACAGTTGAACCAGCATTGGTTATTACAAATCCAGCTGTTGAGAATCCAGCTATTGTTGCTACCGCAGAAGAAACAGTGAAAATGGTAAACGTTTTATATGCTGTTGTAAATGGTGTATATCGTATGAGTCCAGATATCGAAGGATTGGTTGAGGCTTCTTCCAGTTTAGCGCGCGTTATTATTGCAGAAGGTTCTTTTACAACTCAATCCTTACAGCGTAGTAGTGTGGAGAGTTCAAAAAAAGATGTAGCAAATATGGTGAAATCTGCTTTTGAGTTAATTGGATGTGATGTTGTTCAAAATGGAGATTATCCAGGATGGTCACCAAATGCAACTTCACCGATTTTAACAATAATGAAAGATTTG
>CANGHE010000247.1 GCA_947453545.1 Flavobacteriia bacterium | reverse complement strand
AATCCTGTTTATAAATACACAAACAATCCACTCACGCAAAAAGGGTTTGAATTGGGGCGAGTATTATTTTACGATCCAATTTTATCCCTAGATAGTACTCTATCTTGTAGTACTTGTCATGCACAACAACATGGTTTTGCAGATCATAACATTCCGTTAAGTAAAGGCGTTGATAAAAAAGTGGGGATTCGTAACGCTCCTGCTTTGATGAATTTAGCCTGGTCCACTTCCTTTATGTGGGATGGTGGTGTAAATCATATTGAAGTGCAGCCCTTAGTTCCTTTAACAAGTGAACATGAAATGGGGGAAACTATGGCTAATCTAGTTGTAAAACTAAATAGAAGTTCTTATTACAGGCAAAAATTCAAAGATGCTTTTGGAGTAGAGACGATTACCGATCAAAAGTTATTGCACGCATTGGCACAGTTTACTTCGATGTTAGTTTCGGCGAATTCAAAATACGATCAAGTCATTGCAGGTAAAACAACGTTTACAAGTGATGAAAAACAAGGCTATGAGTTATTTAAGACAAAATGTGCAGCGTGTCACCGCGAACCTTTGTTTACAGATTATTCTTATCGCAATAGTGGTTTAGAGTCAACAATTCAAGATATAGGTGTTGAGAAAGTAACACAAGACCCAAAGGACAAAGGTAAATTCAAGGTTCCGACCTTACGCAATGTTGAATTTTCCTATCCTTATATGCATGATGGTCGTTTTACGACATTGGAACAAGTTGTCGCTTTTAAATCCAATGGGATTCAAGATTCACCATCCTTAGATCCGTTTTTAAAAAATGGGTTGAATTTATCTAAAGAAGAACAGAAAGCATTGGTGTCTTTTTTACGCACTTTGAGTGATTATGATTATATTACAAACCCAAAATATGCCGAACCAGTAAGATAATAAAAGTGAAAAAATTAGTATTCTTTTTGTTTGCTCCGTTGCTTTTTCTTAGTTGTGGAAAAGTACCGATCAATGAGAAAGGAAAACCGATTCATCCTTTTAATGATGGTTTTGAAAATAAGTCCTTATCACTTTACGATTTACTTTTGGTAAGTGATTCATCAATCAACACAACCTTTGTTTCTTTTCCGACTAGAAGCGGTAATATTGCTTTAAAAACTGTTTTACGTCCGAGTGATTTTGTCTATAATGGGTATCGAACTGAGTTAGCGATTTACAATTCTTCTTTTTACCAATCCGAAGCATATTACGGATTTAGTTTTTATATAGATTCAAATTACCAGGATCAATCCTATACTTTACTTTGTCAGTGGCAAGATTTACCAGATTACCTCCAAGGTGAAAGTTGGACGAGTACTCCCGTTTTACATGGATCACCTCCACCGTTGTTGTTGCATTATGTAGATGGAAAATTAGAATTGAAAGGAAACGAGAGTACAATGCAAAGCGATAAAACATTCGCGATTAGTCCTTCTATTCCGATTGAAAAAGGAAAATGGTATGATTTTACGACTCATATTTATTGGGATGATACTGATAAAGGATATATCGAAGCGTGGTTAAATAAAGAATATATTACTCCATCAAATGGGTTAGATTACAAGTTTTACAAACGCAATCTGTTTAATCGTTCAGGTAACTATTTTAAATTCGGTCAATACCATGGTGGTATTAAACCAACTCATTCGAATATTGTTTATTTCGATGAGGTGAAAATTGGTTCAACTTTTCAAAGTGTTCAACCATGATTAAATTCAGTTTATTTATTCAGCTCTTATTATGTGTGTTTTCTATATGTTATAGTCAAGAAAACCAATTGGGTAAAAGTACAATGAGTACTGACTTTGGAAGTTATCGCAACAGGTATTTGTATCCCATTACTAATTTGAAATACACTACTTCAATAAAGAATGATTGGTTGGTTTCAGTCAGAGTTCGTTCGTATGGTACACTATTTTATTTCTCGAAAACGGCCTATGATATTACCCCTATGATTGAATATAAAGTAATTGATAGACAAACTTGGAAACTATATACTGGAATTGGTTCTGATGTACGCTTACGTTTTGAAAAGGATATTCGAGGAACGCAGGAATCAAGTGTTGAACCGATGCTAAGTATCAGTCCATATTTTTACAAGAAACAATGGGTTTTTAATTCTCCCTTATGGACGCGCATCTATTCCAATGGCATTGGTTTAACCATTCTTCCAGAAATAAAGTATCAATTTCATCCAAGTTGGTGTGTATATGGAAGGTATGAGTTATCTTATTTTACCGTATATCGAACAGATAATTCTCAATTCCAACGAGATTGTTTTATTGGGATCCAGCGAAGAATTAAATAGGTTACAATTTATACGAATGAGTAATTTTATTCGTTATATAGTCAAGTATATTGTTGTCAAATAACCAACTTATTGGTCTTTTGTTAGTCAATAATTAGAAAGTAAATTAAATGCCATTTTTATGAAAAAGATAATTTTCTCATTAACAGCTGTTTCATTATTCAGTATGTTGGTTTCTTGTAAAAAAGATACTTCAAGTACATCAGCAACAACTACATGTACAACTACAACTACAATTTCTTATGCTAAAGACATAGCTCCAATTATGACTGCAAATTGTACAAATTGTCACGGAGTAGGACAAAAGAGTGCTGGTATAAGTCTACATACCTATTCAAGTGTTTCACAATTTGCGAATAGTTCTCTGAGTGCAATTCAAAATGGTTCTATGCCACCTAGTGGAAAATTATCCTCTTCTGATATTCAAAAAATTGCATGTTGGATTAGTCAAGGAAAAGCTAATAATTAACATTTTAATTAATGGATAATTTTTCCTAAATTAGGTATATGAAATTGTCTTATTTTCTGTTCTTGCTGCTAATTGTCCAATTTTTTACGAGTTGTAAAAAAGACACTCCTCAAGTTGAACCTATTCAGCCAACTGTGAGTTGGTCTTTTCCAACACCTCCAGGATTTCCAAATCCAGTTTATACTTTTGAAAATAACAGTTACTCTGAAGCTCGATATTCGTTAGGAAAACATCTCTTTTACGATCCAATATTATCATTGGACAGTACTGTTTCTTGTGCTACTTGTCATGCACAATCACATGGGTTTGCCGACCACAATATTCCATTTAGTAAAGGCGTTGATGGTTCATTCGGTAATAGAAATGCACCTGCTGTGTTTAATATGGCTTGGTCACCATTGTTTTTTTGGGATGGTAGGGTACAATTGTTAGATCATTTCTCAATTGGTCCAATTATTAATCCAATAGAAATGAAAGAAACTGTAGATCATGTAATTGCAAAGTTGAATAAAAATAAAGTATATCGCACAAGATTTAAGACCGCTTATAATATAGACAGTATAACAGAAGAAAAATTACAACAAGCGTTGAGTCAATATATGGCATTAGTAATTTCTGCTAATTCTAAATACGATCAATATATTGCAGGAAAAGTAACTTTAACCGCAAGTGAAACGAATGGAATGAATTTATTCAAGCAACATTGTTCAACTTGTCACAAAGACCCTTTATTTACTGATTATTCTTTCAGAAATAATGGATTAGATAGCGTTTTTAAAGATTTAGGAAGAGAAGGATATACAAAGAACAGTAGTGATAGAGGAAAGTTTAAAGTACCTACACTTAGGAATGTTGAATTAACTTATCCATATATGCATGATGGTAGATTAATTAGTTT
>CANGHE010000246.1 GCA_947453545.1 Flavobacteriia bacterium | reverse complement strand
CGACAAGCATTAAAACAAATTGAATCAGAAATAAAACGAGGATGATTCTTAGCAGGTATAACCTCTTTATAGTATATACCATCAAAAGTTTCCATCTCTTTAACAATGTTAGACATCGTTCTGATAGTCTCAATAGGATATTTACCAACAGAAGTCTCCCCTGAAAGCATAACTGCATCAGCACCATCCATTACCGCATTCGCCACATCATTTACCTCTGCACGCGTTGGAGATGCGTTATTTATCATACTCTCCATCATTTGTGTCGCAACAATAATTGGCTTTGCCTGCTCCATACACTTTTTGATCAGCATCTTTTGAATTAATGGAACATTTTGATAAGGAATTTCAACACCTAAATCTCCACGAGCAACCATCAATCCATCACTTTCAGCGATAATTTCATCTATATCTTGAATTGCTTCAGGTTTCTCAATTTTAGCTATTACTTTCGCTTTAACATCTCTTTGCGCAATGATGTGCTTCAATTCAATAATATCACGCGCATTTCGAACGAAGGACAAGCCCACCCAATCCACATTATGATCTAAAGCAAATTCCAAATCTTCTTTATCCTTTTTAGTCAACGATGGCAAAGAAATTTTTGTATTCGGAAGATTAACCCCTTTTTTAGATGATAATATACCTCCATGAATCACTTTTCCTTGCATTGAATCTATTCCATTGGTACTAACAATCTCAATAGCCAACTTACCATCATCTAACAAGATTTTCTCTCCTGGTTTGATATCCTTAGGTAAATCTTTATAATTTAATGATATGTGTTCTTTTGTTCCAACACGTTTATCTGTTGAAATAGTAATCGTCGCGTCTTTTACCAACTCTACCCCATTGTTTTCCATTTCATCAACACGAATCTTTGGACCTTGTAAATCAACAAGAATAGCAGTATGAAGTTGCATTTCTTCATTCAACTCACGAATGGTATTAATCGCTTTTAAATGATCTTCATAAGCACCATGTGAAAAATTCAAACGACATACGTTTAATCCTTCCAAAAACATTTGTCTCAATACTTCCTTATCAGAAGAAGCTGGACCAATAGTTGCAATAATTTTAGTTTTTTTCATAAATTCTATTCAAAAATAATGTGCTCAGTTGATGTAAACTCAGTTGGATCAAACTCATAAGCCGCTAATACTGTAGGTAAGGATTTCAATCGTTGAATTACTGTTGAAACACTGTGTAAATTATTGTTCAATATAAACAAAAAGTAATCTATTTGCTTCTGTTCAGGAATTAAAAACTTAGCTTCATGCTTATTTTTTATAAAGAAAAAAGTCATATAGTTTTCTTCATCATCAAACTCATAAAATGGATGTTCAGAAATTTTACCTTTGGGAGAACTAACAACGAAAAAATCATTGGCCTTTTCTAAATGAATATCAAGTAATTCATTCAATCCCCACACAATACGATAATCATTGTGGTGAGAACAAATACCAATCATATCATAATCGTAATCTGTCTCTAAAACAATTGTATGTTTTATCTTCTTTTTCGTCATACCTTACTAATTCCGAAGGTACGTTTTTTTAGGCAAACAGAATGTTATTACAATGCTATCTTTTTAAGATTTCGTTTGAGAAAAGAAGCAATTATTGCAAATCGTCTAACTGCTCTAAAGTAATTTTGGATGCAACTTGTTCTGCCTCTTTTTTAGAATTACCAACTCCTGTTCCATACTTTTCATTGTTGATAATGACTTCAATTTCATACGAACGATTGGAATTATTACCTAATTCATTCAATACTAAGAACTCCAATTCCCATTTATTGCGTTGACAAAGGATAAAGAGTTTTGATTTAAAGTCTGTATCTTCTGATAGCAAACGAGAAACATCAATGTATTTTCTAAAAATATGATTTAGAATACTTGATTTTACCACTTCAAAACCACCATCTAAATACATAGCACCAAACAATGCTTCAAGCGAATTACCCTCAATGGTTGCCATATTAATTGAACGACCTGTTTGGTAACGAATTACTTTGCGAAGTTCTAATTTCTCAGCAATCTCAGAAAGTACTTTTCTACTTACAATTTTAGATTTCAATTGTGTCAAATAACCTTCATCTTCATTCGGAAAACGATGATATACCCATTCTGCAATAATAGAACCAAGTATAGAATCACCTAAAAATTCCAAACGTTCATTGGATGAAAGATATTCCGTCTTAGTTAGCAATGACTTATGAGTCAATGCAATTGTAAAATAAGATAAATTTTTCGGTCTGTATCCAAAACGATTAATAATGAAACGTATTAATTCCAAGTCCTCCTTGGAACGTTTTGGTGATACAAAAAAAAGCTTTTTGAGCAAGGAACTATCCTTTGAATTTTTTAACAATGACAGAAGTATTGTGTCCACCAAATCCAAAAGTATTCGAAACCGCAACATTCACTGTACGTTTTTGTGGAACGTTAAATGTAAAGTTAAGGCGATTATCTAATTCTGGATCATCTGTAAAGTGATTGATTGTAGGTGGAACGATGTCATTTTTAACAGCCAAAATACAAGCAATAGCCTCAATAGCACCAGCCGCACCTAACAAGTGACCTGTCATTGATTTTGTTGAACTGATATTTAAGTTGTATGCATGCTCGCCAAAAACTTGTGTGATTGCTTTTGTTTCTGCTATATCTCCCAAGGGAGTAGAAGTACCATGAACATTAATATAATCAACTTCTTCAGGATTCATTTCAGCATCTTCTAAAGCAGAAATCATTACATTACGAGCACCTATACCCTCAGGATGTGGAGCAGTCATGTGATATGCATCTGCAGAAAGACCACCTCCAGCTATTTCAGCATAGATTTTAGCCCCTCTTTTAACTGCATGTTCATATTCTTCTAAAATCAATGCACCTGCACCCTCACCTAATACAAAACCATCACGGTCAGCATCAAAAGGACGAGAAGCAGTAGCAGGAGAATCATTTCTTGTAGATAATGCTTTCAATCCATTGAAACCACCCATTCCCATTTGGTTTACACCAGCTTCAGATCCACCTGTAACGATAGCATGTGCTTTACCCAAACGAATTAAGTTAAAAGCATCGATGATAGCATTACTTGCAGAAGCACAAGCAGAAACAGTTACATAGTTTGGCCCTCTGAATCCGTACTTAATAGAAATTAAGCCAGCAGCAATATCAGAAATCATTTTAGGGATGAAGAAAGGATTGAATTTTGGCGTTCCATCTCCACCGAAAAAGTTTTCTGCTTCGTCTTGAAACGTTTTTAATCCACCAATACCAGAACCCCAAACAACTCCAATTTTATCCAAATTTGGATTAGACTCTAACAAGCCTGAGTCTGCTACGGCTTCAGAAGCTGAAACCATAGCATACTGGGCAAATTGGTCCATTTTACGTGCTTCTTTACGATCGATAAAATCTTCAGCATTGAAGTTTTTTACCTCGCACGCAAATTGTGTTTTAAACAAAGACGCATCGAATTGTTTGATAAAGTCAGCACCACTCTTACCAGCAAGCAAACCTTCCCAATATTCAGTAACAGTATTACCTATTGGCGTTAAAGCGCCTAAACCTGTAACAACAACTCTCTTTAATTCCATAACAGAATGTCTTTGTTTATTTATTAATTATGCGTTTTTCTCGATGTAAGAAACTGCGTCACCAACTGTTTGGATAGTTTCAGCTTGATCGTCT
>CANGHE010000245.1 GCA_947453545.1 Flavobacteriia bacterium | reverse complement strand
AGTAGTTAACAATGTTTCGGAAGCGTTAGTTGGTATCGAAGACAACATGACTTTAATGGTTGGTGGTTTCGGTTTATGCGGTATTCCAGAAAATTCAATCGCTGAGTTAGTAAAATTGGGAGTTAAAAACCTTACTTGTATTTCTAATAATGCAGGGGTTGATAACTTCGGTTTAGGTTTACTTCTTCAAAACAAACAAGTTAAGAAAATGATCAGTTCTTATGTTGGTGAGAACGATGAGTTTGAACGTCAAATGTTATCTGGTGAGTTAGAAGTGGATTTGATTCCACAAGGTTCATTAGCAGAAAGATGTCGTGCGGGAGGTGCTGGTATCCCAGCTTTCTTTACACCAGCAGGTTATGGAACAGAAGTAGCGGAAGGAAAAGAAGTAAGAATCTATAATGGTAAACCACACATCTTAGAGTCTGCATTAACTGCTGATTTCGCGATTGTAAAAGCATGGAAAGGTGATACTGAAGGTAACTTAGTTTATAAAGCAACTGCGCGTAATTTTAATCCAATGATGGCTATGGCTGGTAAAATTACCATTGCAGAAGTTGAGGAATTAGTACCAGCAGGTGAGTTAGACCCAAATCAAATTCATACTCCAGGAATTTTCGTACAACGCATTTTCAAAGGAGAAAAATTTGAAAAAAGAATAGAACAAAGAACGGTTAGACAAAGATAATATTTGTTTTTCCTCCCTTGAGGGAGGATTGAGGAGGGTGATTATTTTGTCACCTCCCCTACCCCTCCTCAAGGAGGGAGACTTCAAATTTTCAAATTAAAAAAGATGGCTTTAGATAAAATAGGAATTGCAAAACGTATCGCACAAGAGTTACAAGATGGTTGGTACGTAAACTTAGGAATTGGTATACCAACATTGGTCGCAAATTACATTCCTGAAGGAATTGACGTTGAATTTCAATCAGAAAATGGAATCTTAGGAATGGGTCCATTTCCTTTTGAAGGGGAAGAAGATGCAGATTTGATTAACGCAGGAAAACAAACAATTACAGCGCGTAAAGGTGCTGTGTTTTTTGACTCTGCGATGTCTTTTGCAATGATTCGCGGACAACATGTTCAGTTGACTGTATTGGGAGCAATGGAAGTTTCTCAAAATGGGGATATTGCGAACTGGAAAATCCCTGGAAAAATGGTGAAAGGAATGGGTGGAGCGATGGATTTAGTAGCGTCAGCGGATAATATCATCGTTGCAATGATGCATTCTAACAAGGCTGGTGAGTCTAAAATATTAAAAGAATGTACCTTACCTTTAACAGGTGTAGGTTGTGTGAAAAAAGTAGTAACAGAATTAGCAGTGTTGGAGATTAAAGACGGAAAATTCCATTTAATTGAAAGAGCACCAGGTGTAACAGTGGAAGAGATTATTGCTAAAACAGAAGGTGATTTAGTAGTGCCTGATAATGTTCCTGAAATGGTATTATAAATAATTGATTTTATGTAAAGTGTGTCAAGTTAATGGCACACTTTTTTTATTTAGAATTATTCAAAATTTGCAGATGTGCAAATCAACAACTAAATTTGTTGTAATCAGTACCGTAAATTACTGATATAGTTTATTAACTAATTGAAAAAGACAAAATTATATGCCTTTTTACGCAAAACTTGGTAAGTTTCCTTCAAAACGTCACGTTACGTTTGAAAAACCAGAAGGAGGTTACTACTACGAACAATTATTCGGTACAGAAGGATTCCACGGATTTGCTTCTTTATTGTATCATGTTCACCGTCCAACACAAGTAAAATCGGTTTCTAAACCTGTTGATCTTACGCCTATTGCAGCAATTGATAAGAATATTTCTTCGCAAATGCTACGTGGGTTTGAGGTTGCACCGAAAGATGATTTTCTAGAAAGTAGAACTATTGTATTGTTTAACAATGACTTAAATATTGCATTGGCTGCACCTAAGAAATCTCTACGTACGTATTTCTACAAAAATGCGGATGCGGATGAGGTGATTTTCATTCACAAAGGTTCAGGAAAGCTACGTACCTTCCTTGGAAATATTAATTTCGTTTACGGTGATTACCTAGTAATACCGAGAGGAATTATTTATCAAATTGATTTTGATACGGAAGATAACCGTTTGTTTATCGTTGAGTCTTTCAGTCCAGTTGTAACTCCAAAAAGATATAGAAATGATTTTGGACAATTGTTAGAACACTCTCCATTCTGTGAGCGCGATTTGAAAATGCCAACGGAATTAGAAACATACGATGAAAAAGGAGATTTTTTGATCAAAATTAAGAAAGAGAATGTTTTGCATGAATTAGTATATGCAACACATCCATTTGATGTTGTAGGTTGGGATGGATATAATTTCCCTTATGCTTTTTCTATTCACAATTTTGAACCGATTACTGGTAGAGTGCACCAACCACCCCCAGTACACCAAACATTTGAGGCACACAACTACGTAATATGCTCGTTTGTACCTCGTTTGTACGATTACCATCCACAGTCTATCCCTGCTCCATACAATCACAGTAATATTGACTCTGATGAGGTATTGTATTATGTTGACGGTGATTTTATGAGTAGAAATCATGTTGAAAAAGGATATATTTCATTACACCCAGGAGGAATTCCTCATGGTCCACATCCAGGAGCAATGGAACGTAGTATTGGACAAACAGAAACAAAAGAATTAGCAGTAATGGTGGATACATTTAGACCTTTAAAAATTACCCAAGCTGCGGTAGACATTGCTGATAAAGATTATTTAACAAGCTGGTTAGAAGACTAACACTAATTAACAACAAAACGATGAGTAAAGAAATTAAAAACGTAGAATACGGATTAGAAAAAATATTCGAAGGAGCACAAGACTTTCTTCCATTATTAGGTACTGACTATGTAGAATTTTATGTTGGAAATGCAAAACAAGCAGCACATTTTTATAAAACTGCTTTTGGTTTCCAATCATATGCATATGCAGGATTAGAAACGGGTCTTACGGATCGTGTTTCTTATGTGTTGAAACAAGATAAAATCCGTTTGGTATTAACTACAGCGTTGACAAGTGATTCTCCAATCGGTGAGCACGTTAAAAAACACGGGGATGGTGTGAAAGTTGTTGCTTTATGGGTAGAAGATGCTCGCAAAGCATACGAAGAAACCATCAAGCGTGGTGCAAAATCATACCAAGAGCCAACGGTTGAAAAAGATGAAAATGGGGAAACTGTTCGTGCAGGTATCTATACATACGGTGAAACTGTTCACATGTTCGTTGAGCGTAAAAATTATACAGGAACATTTTTGCCAGGTTTCGTAGAGTGGAAGTCTGATTACAATCCTACTCCAGTTGGGTTGAAATTCATCGACCATATGGTTGGAAACGTTGGATGGGGTGAAATGAACACTTGGGTAAAATGGTATGAGGATGTAATGGGATTTGTTAACTTCTTATCTTTTGACGACAAACAAATTCACACAGAGTATTCTGCTTTGATGAGTAAAGTAATGTCAAACGGTAATGGACGTATTAAATTCCCTATTAACGAACCTGCGAAAGGAAACAAACGTTCTCAAATTGAAGAATACTTGGATTTCTATGAAGGACCAGGAGTTCAACACATCGCTGTAGCTACAGATGATATTATCAAAACAGTTGGTGAATTGAGAGCACGTGGAATTGAATTTTTACCACCTCCACCACAAGCATATTACGATGAAATTCCTGGACGT
>CANGHE010000244.1 GCA_947453545.1 Flavobacteriia bacterium | reverse complement strand
TTGAGAAGTATAAAATTACCAATAAATTATACTCAATTTCATTTACTACAATTAGAACCCAAAGGATTTACAATTGAAGAATTAAGATTTAACAATCTTGAATTTGACGTATATACAGCAAAAAAAGAATTAAACAAAAATGTTCAGTGTGTAACCGATATTCTTGGCTTATATGGGGTAACTTTCAATGAAATTCTAGACTTAATAGATGAAAAAATTAAACTATAAATAATAAATAAACTGTTTATTTACAACTTACTCAAAGTATCATACAACTGCTGCATCCCAACAGTAGCCTTTTCCGAAAGATAGTAAATGGAGCGTTCGTCATCTAAATCCATCTCATGAGCCAATGGATCGATGACTACCATTTGGCTTGCAAAAGGAACATAATGAGGTAACGAATTAGCAGGATGAACTAGCATTGAAGAACCCACTACCACGCATACTGCACAAGTCACAGCTTCTTTAATAGCATAGTCCATCAAATCATTATCAAGTCCTTCTCCAAACCAAACAATATGAGGACGCAATTGGCTTTGCTGTTCACACAAATCTCCCAAAACGATATCCCCTTCCCTATCGTAAATTAAATTAGGGTTTGCAATTGAGCGAGCTTTCATTAATTCACCATGTAGGTGAATTACCTTAGTAGAACCTGCTCTTTCGTGCAAATTATCTACATTTTGAGTAACCACCACAACTTCATATTGCTCCTCTAACTTTGCAATTAATTCGTGGGCCAAATTGGGTTGGGCCTCTTTACATTGTCTTCGTCTTTGGTTGTAAAAATCTAAAACCATTTCAGGGTTATTCGTCCATGCTTCTGGAGTACAAACGTCTTCTATTTTGTAATTGTCCCAAAGGCCATCTTTGGAGTCTCTAAAAGTTTGTAAGCCACTTTCGGCAGACACTCCTGCTCCCGTAAAGAAAAGTATTTTGGATTTTCTTGTTTCCATTGGTTTTTGTGTTTTATTACAAATTTATTAATTCTAATTCCTAAATAAAATCTTCATCAACATCTCTACTATTTTCCTTTGGAAAACCAAAGTTGGCAATAAGTTCTTCTTGTGAATAGGAAATCCCAGTAGGATTGATGCAAAAAAGCAGAACATGTTCTATGTTTTTTACATCTTCTTTTAAATGAATATTTGGAATTTCAATTAATTTGACGAAAGCTCTAAATTCTTCGTTAGCTGCATATATACCTTCAAAAGCCCCTAGTAATTTTTGTGCATTTAATCGGTATTGCATGAATGTTCTAAAAATGCTTTGTATATCAAATGAATGTGAATTCTCTTTAAGGGAACGTGTATACGCTTTAGCATCGAGTTGGTCGATAATAGATTCTTTAAAATCTTTCCATTTGTTGTACTGAACTTTTGATATAAAACGACCCTCTTTAAAATCAGAATAACTACAATTGACATCTAAAGCTTTCATTAGAGCCGTAATTATTTGTAATCTATGAGATCGAGAAGGATAGTTTTCAAATTTTTCAAGAGACCATTCGTATATTTTGGTATCGTAAGTGTATAAATCTAAAAAGGTATCTAGTAATTGTTTTTCCATAATTTTATTATTTTATATCCAATCTTTATCTATTTGAGCAAGGTCAACATCAGGATAATTGAATTTTGTTATTAAGTCTTCTTTAGTATAATTTATTCCTATGGGATTTAGTAGATAGTAAAGAATGTTGTCTATTGCTGCAATGTCTTTTAGTAATTTTTTATCAATATCAGAAATAATAGTTAAGGGAATTGAATTGATTCCAGAAACTTCCAAAACGCAAGTCTTAACATTAATTAATTGTTGAACTTTTATTCTGTAGCGAAGTAATACTTCAAAAACAAACTGAAAATCGGAATCTTCCCTATTGTTTAAAAAGATTGTTTCAAAAATGGAGGGATAATTTTCTTCAATTCTATTTTTAAATCCAGCTAAATCCTGTCTTCCTTCTTCAAATAAAAATTCACCATATTCAAATTCTTGATACGAACCCTCTATTTTTAAGGCTGCCATTAAGGAATCTATCTTTTGCAAACGATACAAACGCGGTGGGTTTTTAGCAAAATTAGCTACCGACCATTTTGTTGTATCATTACTTAGAGTATATAAATCTAAGAAGCTGGTTAATAGGATTTTTTCCATGATTTAATTATTCAATTTCAATGGTACTGTATCCAGCACCTGTTTTCAATAATTTAATTTTGGTTCCAATTCTATCTTTCAATTCCCCTACATGTGAAATAATTCCAATAGACTTATTGCTTTCATTTTGCATATTCTCAAGTATGGTAATGGCTTGGTCGAGTGATTCTGGGTCTAATGAGCCAAATCCTTCATCGATAAATAACGATTCAATATTTACATTTCGAGCAGCAAGGTCCGATAAACCAAATGCTAATGCCAAACTCAACTTAAAGGTTTCACCACCTGACAAAGAGGCTACAGAGCGTTTTGAATTTCCCATATAGGTGTCAATAACCTGTAAGGCATCCGAATCATTAGTAACTTCTAATAAATAGCGGTCCGAAAAACCAATTAGTCGTTTATTCCCGTATTCAATAAGTTGGCGTAACGTTAAATCTTGAACAAAATTAGAGAATTTTTTCCCTTGTCCATCCCCGATTAACAGGTTCATTTTACTCCATAAACTCAAATCTTTAAGCAAAGCATCTAAAACATTTTGACTGCTTTGTAGCCTTGTTTTATTTTCGTTATTTATTGTAATTTTTTTCTCTTGGTCCCAAATGTATTTTTGCTTTTCGGTTATTTCATCTGATAATTTCGGAAGTAATTCTATTAATTCTTCTAATGAAATAGAAACATCATCCAACTTGGTTTCCTCTTCTAAGATTGAATCTGTTGCCTTAATAGTAGTTTTTAATACTGTTTCACTAGTTCTTATTTCTAGTGATTTTTTCCGAATTTGGCCTGCAATAGTTTCATCCAATAATTTAGATTTCAATTCTTCTAATGTCTTTATTCCTTTTTCATCTAATTTAGGAAAAAGTAATTCTGTTACATTTTTCTCCGAATCTAAAGCGTTCTTTTGATTTTCTTGATGTCCTATTATTTGTGATTTTAACCCTTTTATGGAGGAATTATAAAGCGCAAAGTTGGTCTTTAGTTCACTGACCTCTTTATTGACATCATTGCCGTTATAAATTAAAACCCGAACATCTTTTGCTTTCAAATAGGCAACTTCTAAAAGTAAATAGTTATTATTTATAATTTTTAAATCTTCTAAAACTTTTAATGCTTGAAACTCTTTTTCTAATTTATCCAATTCGCGTTGTTTTTCTTGAAAAGAATTAAATTTTGCTTCACATTCAAGAATTGGAGTTTTACTATCCCAATTTAATTGGCTGCATAAAGTTTTAATGGTCGTTTCTAAACCAACAAAATCAGTAGTCTTAGTGGCTAGTTTGGCAGTATTCAAAGTAATATCCTCCTGAAACCCTTTAATTTTTGCAATTAAAACACTGTGTTCCTTTTCAGAAGTAGTTAATTCAGTAGATAATGCATCCCATTTTTCTTGCAAGACATTGATTAATGCGTCTTCTATTTTTTCAGAATAAGGATGGCTTTCAGAACCACACAAAGGACAAGGTTTCCCATCTTCAAGTTCACTGCGATGTTGGTCTAGACTTTTGCGATTTTTCCAATCTTCTAATTCAATACCGGCAGTTTTAACTTTTGAAATTAA
>CANGHE010000243.1 GCA_947453545.1 Flavobacteriia bacterium | reverse complement strand
TTAGATTCTTCATCCGTAAACACCTCGCCAATAAATCCATACTCACTTTCCAACAATGTTATGACACCATTTAAAATTTTAGCGTAAAAATCAGCTTCCTTTCCTTCGTGTAGAATAGACCTTGATATGTCAACGACAAAATCATCAACCGCTTGCTTTTTATTCTCTGAGGTAATATCCTTTGCTATTCCGATATAGCCAGTAATATTTCCATCAACATCCTTCACTGTATCACATGTTAAGATCACAGGGAGTTTAGAACCATCTTTGCGCACATAAGTCCATTCATTGATATCAGTAACACCAAAACGATTTAATTTGGCTATGAATACATCGAATCCAGGATTAATTTGCTCACCCAATTCTTTCGTTAATACTTCAGCCCTATCAACCACCTCTTCGAGAACATGTATAAATGCTGGTGAGGTTTTCCCTACGACATCTTCAGCTTTATACCCCAAAATGCGTTCTGCACCTTTATTAAACAAGGTGATAGTACCATTTAAATCAGTCGCTATAATCGAATAATCAGTTGCATCCAATATAGCATTTAAATCTGCTAGGGTTGCGTTCAGTTTATCTTGTTGTTGAATCTCATTCGTAATATCTTGGGCAGTACCTTGAATACCAACTATTTCATTATTTAAACCAAAAATAGCATTACCAATTCCTTTTACAAAGCGTTCTTTACCCTCTAAAAGTAAAGCACGATGATAAAATTCGAATGGAACACCTGTTTGCATCGTTTTTTCAACTAATCCATCGAGTTTAGCTAAGTCTTCTGGATGAATTCTGCTTCGATAGGTATCGTATAAAATTTCTGGAGGGGTATTTACATCTATTTCAAAAATATGATAATGTTCCTTACTCCAATATAAATTACCACTAACAAGATTCAACTCCCAACTCCCAATCTTCGAAATCTGTTGTGCTTCTTCTAAACGTTTTTGATTCTTTTCATTTTGAATCTCAATTAATTTTTTATCTGTAAAATCTTGCCCAATTCCACTTAAACCTATGATTTTCCCTTCAGCATCATATACTGGATTACCAATAGCACGAATGTACTTGAGCTCTGAACGATTATTTACAAAAATACGATGTTCAAAATCATATGGAACTCCCTTGGTAGCACATTCCATCACTCGCTGATCAAGTAGCTCAATATCATCAGGATGTATCGCTTCTCTATATGCATAAAATAATTGCTCTCCTTTTAGAGAAGGATCTAAGCCAAAAATAACGTATAATTCATCACTCCATTCAACCTCTTGCGTAGACAAATTAAAATCCCAACTTCCCATTTGAGCAAAATGCTGCGCCAAAATAAGTTTATTGGTAGTATCTTTATTCTTTAAAATACTTTCTTTCTCCAGTGTAACGTCTTTGCAAGAACCAACAATGCGATAACGTTCACCATTCGTATCATTTAGAAAATGGGCTCTATCATGAATCCATTTAAGTTCACTTGTCTTACGATTAATACAACGATATTCTACATTAAATTCTCCTGTCTCAAAAAAATCATCAAAAGCACTTTCAACATATTCCCTATCATCAGGGTGAATTACATCAACCCACAAGTTTTTGTTTTCCAACATTTCTTCTTGTGAAATGCCAAAAATTAACTCGGTAGCTTTATTTACAAATAATACTTTCGAAAAGTCAATATTAGAAGACCAAACAATATACGGCAAGGAATTTAAGGAGTCCAAATATTCTTCTTTCGTAATGGTAGAAGCTTCAATTTCTTCTGCGAAGGAATTAATACCTAGGATAATTGCTTCTAATTCAGAATCTCTGGTTGCAGCAGAAACTTGCGTATGAAATTCACCTGCACTCATTGCCATTAATTTCTCAAGTATTTCCTCTGAACGATTAATCCAGTACTTTTTTTCTTCTGCTAAAAACTTTAATTCAGCAATCAACTGTTCATAACCATCACCTTCTGTTATGCTCTCTCTAAATTGATCGCGATTTATTTCTCTCACGAGAGCTAAAACTTCCTTCAACTGAAAATCTTCCATTCCTATTTACCTTGTTTCAATTGTTTTAACCATATAACAGCTTCTGATTTTGAATAAAAAGCTTTTGTTGGTATCTCTACTTTGTGCAATTTTAAAAACATATTATAAATAAACATAGTTACATGAGAATTGACAATAATAGCAGAGGCTGCTAAATCAAATAACCCATGTTTTTCCCCATACTTTCTTGCCTCACCAGTCATTGACTTAAGATTGGAAATATCATAACAGAAATACTGAGGAACTCCTTTGGAGATTTCTTTCCTTAAATTATATATTTCCAGTGAGTTGTCAATTGTCATAGTAAATGGATACTTATACTCACTATGTAAAATCCCATCTTCTATCCAAAAACAAATAGCATCGTTCTCAATCTTCTCCATTCCTATCAGTCTATGAAAATTACACCTAAATTATAAAAGTATAAAAAAAATAGGTAGGTATACGTAATTCCTAAATATTCATCAAATTGATTGCTTCTAAATTTAAAAAATAGCATATAACAACTTTTTACTTTATTTTTGTATCTACAAGAAAAACATCCAAATAAATAGATGAAAAACATACGTAACTTTTGCATCATAGCACACATTGACCATGGAAAAAGCACCTTGGCTGATAGATTATTACAAACTACCGGAACCATTTCCGATAGAGAAATGCAAAGTCAAGCATTAGACGATATGGACTTAGAGCGTGAACGTGGAATCACAATCAAAAGTCACGCAATCCAAATGAACTATAAATACAAAGGGGAAGATTACGTATTGAACTTAATCGACACCCCTGGGCATGTTGACTTTTCATATGAAGTTTCTCGTTCCATTGCTGCTTGCGAAGGAGCATTATTAATCGTTGATGCTTCCCAAGGAATTGAAGCTCAAACGATTTCAAACCTTTACTTAGCATTAGAACACGATTTAGAAATTATTCCAATTTTAAATAAAATGGACTTACCGGGTGCAATGCCTGAAGAGGTAAGTGACCAAATTATTGACTTGATTGGATGTGATTTAGAAGATATTATACCTGCTTCTGGTAAAACAGGATTAGGAGTTGAAAAAATATTATCAGCAGTAATCGAACGCATCAAACCACCTCAAGGTGATGAAAAAGAGCCATTACAAGCAATGATCTTCGATTCTGTTTTCAACCCTTTCAGAGGGATTATTGCCTACTACCGAATTAAAAACGGAATCTTACGTAAAGGTGATAAGGTTAAATTCTTCAACACCGGAAAAACTTACAACGCTGATGAAGTTGGAATCTTGAAAATGGACTTATGTCCTAAAAATGAGGTGAAGGCAGGAGATGTTGGATACATCATATCCGGAATCAAACAAGCAAATGAAGTTAAAGTTGGAGATACCATTACAAATGCTGCAAATCCTTGTCTAACTTCTATCAAAGGTTTCGAAGATGTAAAACCAATGGTATTTGCTGGTATTTACCCTGTTGAAACAGATGATTACGAAGAGTTGCGATACTCAATGGAGAAATTACAATTAAACGATTCTTCTCTTGTTTTTGAACCAGAATCTTCAGCTGCATTAGGCTTTGGATTCCGTTGTGGATTCTTAGGAATGTTGCACATGGAAATCATACAAGAACGTCTAGAGCGTGAATTCAATATGACTGTAATTACAACTGTACCTAACGTTTCTTATTTTACATACTTAACGAAAGATCCAGAAAAAGCGATTATAGTAAATAACCCATCGGAATTGCCAGAT
>CANGHE010000242.1 GCA_947453545.1 Flavobacteriia bacterium | reverse complement strand
TTGCAAAGGCACAATACGAATCAGGAAAAAAAGCGCCCCTATTAGTTTTATATACGAGTCCTATCGTAAAATTTATAAAAGATTATCTCATCAAAAAGGGTTTTTTAGATGGCAAAGTAGGTTTTCAAATTTGTCGTATTTCTGCTCAGGCAACTTATACGAAATATAGAAAATTGAGAAATTTACACCTGAGCAAAGGAGAATCCATAGAATAATTTGAGTATGCATAAACACATTGATTTAACCAACAAAACCATCTTAATCAGTCGAACTGATAGTATAGGAGATGTGGTATTGACGCTCCCTGTGTGTGTGTGGTTAAAGATGCAATATCCTAGTGTACGAATTTTATTTTTTGGTTGTACGTATACAAAGCCAATTATAGAATGTTTGCCTGATGTAGATGAGGTATTAGATTGGAAAGAATTTGAAAATATGCCTTTACAAGAACGTATATCTCGTCTGAAAGCATATGCAGTTGATGTTATTGTACACGTTTTTCCTCGCAAAGAAATAGCGAGTATGGCACGTAAAGCAGGAATTCCTTATCGTATAGGAACATCTCATCGTCCATTTCATTTTTTGACTTGTAATATTCGCCCTAATTTTACCAGAAAAAAATCAGATTTACACGAGTCTCAACTCAATTTTGAGTTATTCAGATTATTTGGAGTTAAGGAATTACCCAGTTTGACAACAATTTCAACTTGGATGGAGCATTTTAAAGCGCCCTCAGTTGAATTACCTACTGAACTAATAACTTTTCTTCAAGACCATACAAAAACGGTTATATTACATCCAAAATCGCAAGGAAGTGCTTTGGAATGGGGGATAGAAAATTACGTTTCGTTAGCAAATCAATTAATTGCTGCTGGCTTTGGTGTTGTTTTTACTGGAACAGAAAATGAAGGACTTCAATTTAGAAGTCACTTACCTCAACATACGAGTTGTATTGACACTACTGGCAAATTGACTTTACAACAATTAATAGCATTGATAGCACAAGTGGATGGTTTAGTTGCTTGTTCTACTGGACCTTTGCATATCGTAGGGGTATTAGGAAAACGTGCTTGTGGTTTGTATTCACCACGTAAACCGATACATCCAGGTAGATGGAAAGCATTGGGTAATGGAGTGAAAATTTTCGTTTTCGATGAAAATTGTCCGGTTTGTGCTAAGAAAAAAGGATGTAATTGCATTGAAAAAATTGCAGTTGAGAAAGTGTACCAAGCACTGATTGATTAGTGTTCAAATCTTATTGAATTATGCCTTCAATGAGAGGAAACCTTATTACTTATTTTCCAAGGTATTGGATGGTTGCTTTTGCAGGAGCATCTTTAGCCTATGGTAATGCACCTATTCATAAGTTCCAAGTAGCATCTTTTGTTTTCTTAGGGATTTTTTTGGTGTACAATCGTTATTTGTCCTTAGAAAGTAAATATGGAATCAAAGGTAAGGTAATGATTATTAGTTTGTTGATAGTATGTCTTAGTATTGGAGTACAACAAATAGCATCACCTGTTTTACTCTTTTCCCTTATAGTTTCAGGAATGTTAGGGTATTTTTACACCCAGCGAATACCAATTGTTGGTATTGCTTTACGAGATATTCCAGGTTTAAAAACAGTCTTAGTTGTTGGAGTATGGACTTATGTAACTTGTCTGTTACCTGTTTTGATTGGTTCTAATGTACATTCTATAAAAGAGTATGCACTTCCTGGATTGTTTATTTTGGCTATTTCCTTGCTGTTTGATTTGAGGGATAGAGAAATCGACGAGGTATCTCGAAAAACAATTCCTCAGTTGATAGGAAGGTTAGCGACCAAAATAGTCGTAGTAGTATTATTGATAACGTATCTTTTTTTGATACATATTATCGATATACAAGTAGATAAAATATGGGCGTACAGCGCTGCAATAATCTTGTTGGTACCGTTAGTTTGGTTTAAAAACACCAAGAGTAGTTATTACGCTTCTTTGTTGGAATTTACACTGGTAATGTTGGGGGTAGGGTATTGGTGATGAGTATTGAATCATTCTCTCCTGCGCTGATTATGATTATGTTCGAATATTTCGCGATCACGAATATCCATTTGTTCTAACCATTTTACAAACGATTCGAAAAACATATCCCCTTTAAGGCGATAGCCGGTAGCGGTAAAATGGACTAAATCGTTACGCATTAAACCATTATTATGCCATACTTTGGAGGAACCTAATTCACCCATAATACCATACATATCCCAGACAGCTGCTTCGTATTTTTTTGCCAATTCGATAATCATTTCACGTTCACGGGCAACGTTTTTATTTAAGTATTTCTTTTTGAAGTGGGCGTCATTAGGAACAGTGAGTAATATAGCACAGTTAGGGTTAACGCTTAAAATTCGTTGAATTAAAGAATCTAAATTTGCTTTAAAGATTTCAGGCTTGAAGTCTTCATAAGGAACATTTGCATCGTTTGTTCCAACTGAAAATGCAAAGAAATCAGGCGGAAGCTCTTTCAATTGTTCGTAAAACAGTTTATTTCCGAGATGAGTAGGTAAGGAAGCACCATTTACGCCTATTGTTGTATAAGATATACCTGGTTCGTTATTGGATAATTGAAATCCTAATAGTCTGAATTTATATGGCTCTGTTCCACAACGGGAAAGGGTCAAATGAAAATTTGTTAGATTTTTATCAAAGTGAATATCCGTGTAACCAAGTTCTTCATTGGTTTTTTTTCTAATAACATATTTTTCATCTGCACCAAAGTGAAATTCGAAAGGGAAGGTACCTTTATTATGATACATTCTCACACGATCAAAGGGTGGTTTTACTTTTGTTCTTCTGTAACGAAAACCCAAATCAATAATGGAATCAGAACTTTCTAAAACCGCGCCTAAAATACCATAATCAAGTGAGTCAGGTCTACTAATCGTACTTTTATAAACAGTCCAATGATTATGAGAAGTAAAACCATAATTCCAGGGATTATTTGTTCCTGCTAAATCAAACGGAAATACCAAACCACGCTCCCCTGGAAGTCCTTTCCAGTTCGTTTGCAAGTAAGTTCGCATTTCGTGGGTGTATACATCTGCTTGTAAATGTGAGCCACCTATGTGATAAAAGTTCAACTTTCTATCTTTATTTTGAACCATTTGTTTGATATCAAAATAGAGTTTTTCAAAGTTGGCACTTCTTTTTGTATAAAACTGATAATGATTGCGTTCAAAGTGAATAAAAGGATAAACTTCCCCATATACAGAGTCAACTATACCAAAGAATTTACGGTTATCGTAGTTGTCTAAATAGAGATGTTCTTTGGAAACAGCTGGTTTGTCTGCATTGCATGAGTACAAAAAACAGAAGAACACAATACTAATTAGTACTGTTGCAAATCGTTGTTCTATGTTTTTTATTGTATTCAAAGTTGGATTTCAGTATCTCTTACTTTACGCTAAGAATCAAAATTAGTTGCGTTTTTCTCTTAGTATTTAATGAATTATCTGCTTAATTGATAAAAATGAAAAAGGCCGTCTTGTTAGACAGCCTCTTTATTATATGTAATGTTGTTTAGTGCGATTCTTCCTCGTCGAAAACTCTTTTAGGACGGATTTTATCAAAAACACCTAATGTAATCCAAAAAGGAAGTACAAACCCTAATAAAAAAAGCAATACCCAAAATGCCATTCCACCGATTAACAAGAAGGTAATAATTCCAAGAACATTCATTTGATTCTGTTTTTGATGTCAATAAATATGTGGTAAAGTTAATAAATAATTTATA
>CANGHE010000241.1 GCA_947453545.1 Flavobacteriia bacterium | reverse complement strand
TGAAAACATAGAAAATTGGAAAGAAAATCTTACCGGCGATACACTTTTCTCTTGTATAGGTACAACCTTAAAAACAGCAGGTTCCAAAGAAAAACAGTTCAACATAGACTACAACTACCCTTTGCACACGATTCAAACTGCCATTAGTCAAGGTGTAAATCAAATTGTACTTGTCTCTTCAATGGGTGCGAAAGCAGGTTCATACAATTTCTATTTGGATATGAAAGGGAAGCTCGAAGAAGCAATTAAAGCATTACATCCTCAATCTTTGTTAATTTTCAGACCATCAATCTTAGACGGAAATCGTATTGAAAAAAGACCAGCAGAATATCAAGCCATCAAGATGATGCGCTTTCTTGGGAAATTACCTTTCTTGAAAAAATATGCTCCAACAAAAATAGAAGAGCTAGCAAATAAAATGATTTACAATGCTTTACAAGAGAAACAATCTATTAAAATTTACGAAAGTTTAGAAATTTAGATTTTGTTAATAAATTAAGGTTAAATCAGTATAAATTCGACACAGAAGAAGTGATTAAGTATCATTTTTTTATTTTCTTTGCAATCAATTAATAAGCTCGTTATATAACGCAAAATGAAAAAATTTAAAAACCTTATTTTCTATATTACAACGATAGGGTTTTTCTCTTTTGCGATTTATTGGATTGTTAATTTTGGATCTAAATTAGAACTCGGTAAAAAAATCAATTTACCTGTATCTAAAAACTCTCAATGGGTTGAATTTCAAAACACCTTGCTTCATAACCTTGAGCACCCTCTGGCGATTTTGTTAGCTCAAATTCTAACAATTATCCTTGTTGCTCGTTTCTTTGGTTGGTTTTTCAAAAAAATTGGACAACCTACTGTTATAGGTGAAATTCTTGCAGGTATATTGCTTGGTCCTTCGCTCGTTGGATTATATTTTCCTGAATTTTCACACGCACTTTTCCCGAAAGAATCATTAGGTAACTTACAGTTTTTAAGTCAAATAGGCTTAATATTATTTATGTTTGTTATCGGGATGGAATTGGATATTAAAGTCCTGAAAAACAAAGCAAATGACGCAGTAGTAATCAGTCACGCAAGTATCATTATCCCTTTTGCAATGGGTATGGCTCTTGCCTATTTTGTTTACGATTCTTTTGCCCCAGAAGGAACACAATTTATATCTTTTGCTCTTTTTATGGGAATTGCAATGAGTATAACGGCCTTCCCTGTATTAGCACGTATCATACAAGAGCGTGGTATGCACAAAACGAAACTCGGAACGGTTATTATTACTTGTGCAGCCGCTGACGACATTACAGCTTGGTGTATCTTGGCTATTGTAATTGCAATTGTTAAGGCAGGTTCCTTTGTGAGTGCACTTTATACTATCGCGCTTGCTGCTGCTTACGTGATCTTTATGTTGAAATTGGTTCGTCCCTTTTTGAAACGTATTGGTGATATCAATGCAGATAAATCTCACCTTAACAAACCAATCGTTGCTATTTTCTTCATCACCTTAATTTTTTCCTCTTGGGCAACTGAAGTAATTGGTATCCACGCCTTGTTCGGAGCATTTATGACAGGAGCGATTATGCCTGAAAACACTAAATTCAGAGACATTTTCATTGAAAAAGTGGAAGATATCGCATTAGTTTTGTTACTTCCTTTGTTTTTCGTTTTCACCGGACTTCGAACTGAAATAGGACTATTGAATGATATTTATCTTTGGAAGGTAACAGGTGTAATTATATTAGTGGCTGTTGCTGGTAAATTTATCGGAAGTGCATTGGCAGCGCGTTTTGTTGGACAAAATTGGAAAGATTCTCTGATTATCGGCGCCTTGATGAATACTAGAGGATTGATGGAATTGGTGGTATTAAATATCGGTTATGATCTTGGCATTTTAACACCCGAAATTTTTGCTATGATGGTTATTATGGCACTTGTAACAACATTTATGACTGGTCCAGCATTAGACTTTATAGAATGGGCATTTAGAAAAATTAAAACAGATAGTTCAGATAATAATGAGGAGCTTTCTAAATACAGAATACTTATTTCCTTTGGTAATACTGAACGAGGGAAATCATTATTAAAATTAGCAAATAGTTTTGTTAAAAAATTAAACACAAATGCAGAAATCACAACGATGCATCTTGCTCAAACAAATGAAATTCACCAGTTTAACATCAAAGACTACGAAAATGAAATTATGACTCCAATTATTGAAGAGTCTCGTCAACTGAAACAAAAGATCACTCCGCTATTCAAAGCATCTATCGATATCAATGCAGATATTTTTGAAGAAGCTAATAAAGGAGAATACGATTTATTATTGGTAGGTATTGGTCAGTCAATCTACGAAGGAAGCTTCCTTGGTAAAGTACTCGGATTCACAACACGTATAATGAGTCCTGAAAGAATAAAAAACAAACTTACAGGAAAAGAAAAACTATTCGATAATTCGCATTTTGATGATCGTACAAGAGAAATTTTAGCTGGAAGTAAAGTTCCTGTAGGTATTTTCATTGAAAAAAACCTTAATAATATCACCAATGTAATCATTCCATTTATTAGCGAATCTGACATACAACTGGTAAATTATTTCCAAAAGTTAATCAATAACGCAGAAGCTTTAATAACCCTAGTTGATATCAATGGATTTATCAAGTCAAACGAACAATTGAATGAGCGTTTAAGACTGATAGAAGAATATGTGCCTAATCACTTGCAAGTATTGAGTGAATGGGAAATTGAAAAGAAATTGATTACAAACTACGATTTAATGTTAGTTAGCCTTGAAAGTTGGGAGTCATTAGTTGTGGAAGATGAAGAATGGCTTAACAATGCTCCTTCAACATTGATATTAAAACCTTAACAACCCAACCAACGCATCGATTTGCTCTTTTGTATTAAAAGCATGTAAACATATGCGTAATCGCTCTTCCCCTGCTTTAACTGTTGGCGATAAGATTGGTTTGACTGCAAATTGGTTTGACTGCAACAAAACCGCAAGTTCTACTGCTTTTTTCTCGTTATTTACACGAATTATTTGAATAGGTGAATTTACATCACTAATCAAATCCATATCCATTAAAGAAATAAAATAAGTTATATTTTCCTTTAATTTATCTCGTAATGATGAAGAATCAAATGCTACAGCATTCTTAATCCGGAGATATTCATCTGGCGGTAATGCAGTTGTATAAATAAACGAACGTGAAAAATTAACCAGAAATTCTTTTAATAGCGCAGAACCTAAAATAGCAGCTCCGTGACATCCGTATGCTTTACCAAAAGTTATTAATCGAGCAAAAACAGGATATCCATAGGAAATTCCTTTTCCTTCTTCACCAAAGACACCTGCACTATGTGCCTCATCAACAACCAATAATGCATTATAACGCTCACAGATAGTAACAATTTCTGCAATATAACACGTATCTCCATCCATAGAATACACTCCTTCTACAGCTACAAAAACAGTGCCTTCTGCCAATTTCAACTTTTTCTCTAAATCCATCAAACTATTGTGCTCAAACGAATACGATTTAGCGTGACTCAATCGTATCCCATCGCGCACCGATGCGTGAATCAAAGAATCATAAATAATGGTATCTCCTTTTTGAGGTACTGATGAAAACAATCCTAAATTCGCATCATACCCTGAATTGTAAACAAGTGCAGCTTCAGCATTAAAATAATTACTTAAAAAGTCCTCACATTCCTCTGCTTCAATGGAATTACCAGACAATAAGCGAGAACCAGTACTTCCGAAGCGAACTTGCTTTAGTTGTA
>CANGHE010000240.1 GCA_947453545.1 Flavobacteriia bacterium | reverse complement strand
TTCCCATTTGGAAGTGATGGTGTTTGTGCTTTGGATTTAAAAGCAAATAAGCAGATAACTGCTATTGTTAAAAGTAGTTTTACTTGCATGACTTTGTCGTCTGAATTTAGGGTGCTGACGCTGCACTTTTAAAATGAAAGTTATTTTTTTATCTTGACAAAGATTGAGAAGTATTCAAGGTAATTTGTTACATAATATTTAAAAAAGTTGTAAAATTTACGTTCTATGTTTTAACTGAAGAAGACCGTTTTTTTATTGTTGAGCATACTTTTTGAAGACAACAAATTAAGATTGATCTCATGCTATTTATAATGCTCACTGCCTATGATAACAAACACGTGGAGGATTAGAACGAGGAGTAATACGAGGAACTTAACGCGTATGAAATGAAGTGGAACCCTCAGAAAACCATAAAGTAACGCTTGCATTTACAAATGCATATCCAACAGCGAAAACGGAGATTATTTCCTTGAATTTTAAAGGGTTTGTGTTTTTATAAACTTATTGCTTCATTTTGACCTCTAATTCGTAAATTATTTCATCACATTCGCTATTGATAAACTTTTTTTAGAAAAATTTCCTTTAAAATTTCAATAGCTGAAATTGATCTGAAACGTATGTGATATCTAAGTTTAGATTTATTAAACTTTGTAAAACTCAAGGAAAGAGCTAAATAAAAATATCAACGTACTAGCAACCATCTGAAATTTGTTGGGTCTATCTTTTCACAGAAACAAACAAAACAAATTATTATGAAAAAATTACTTATACTATTTTGCTTACTAGCAATGAATTCAATGGCGCAATATTTGGATGGAGCGATAACTGGACGAGGGGGTAATTTCCTTTGCATCTCAAACAGCGGATGTGCAGAAGTAAATTTTCAAGTATATGGAACAGCAGAAGGACCTTATACATTTATTTACGATATAAACGGTAAGGTAGACACGATAAGTTCTTTCGAATATTATCAATGCTACATGGATAAACCTACTATTGATACAAATTATCAACGTCAACGAAAATTTTTTTCTAAATTCTTTAAACAAAATGAATTTTTTGAGCTCATGAATAATTCTCCAGGCTTAATCACTTTTAATTTAATTAGTATTTCAAATAGCGATTCAACTGTTGTTTTAAATAGAAAGTTTGACTTTCAACCATTTTATCAAAATACGTTCCAACTACCAGTAATAAATGCTTGTTATGGTGATGAATTGACATTAGATCCTTCACAATTATCTCAAGGTGCAATTGGAAATGTAATGTGGACTAATTATCCATCAAACACTTCTACTTTAAAAATTAAAGTAACGCAATCCGAGTATTTATCTTTTTTTGGAGAGACTAATTTTGGATGCGCAATTAATGGTTGGGCAAACATAGGTATGTACGACAAAATTATACAACCAACTGCAATAATTGACAGTGCGGCGTGCAATAATGGTTCTATTGAATTAAAAGATGTTGATTCAACTTATAAGTTTAATTGGATTTCAGGACAACAAACAAACAAATTAGAAAATATTATCGCTGGTAATTACAAACTAAATATCTCCGATAAAAACGGTTGTTCTTCATCGTTTATCTACAATGTGCCTAAAAAAACAAACTCAGATGCATGTGGTAAAATCACCGGAAATGTACACTACGATTTAAATAAAAATTGTTCGAAAGACCCAGAAGATAAACCTTCGCAATTCAGAACTTTAGTAGCAAATCCTGGTGAATACATAGCCATTACCAACAAAAAAGGAGAATATGAATTTGCCCTTCCATACGGAACTTATACAATTAATGAAGTAAATTCAGACAAAGAAATTGCAAGTTGCGTGAAAGAGCAAATTATAATATTAGATTCGGTAAATACGCAACAATTTGATGTAAACTTTTACGATACAGCTCATATTCAATACGATGTAATGTCAGATTTAGTAATTAACGAGGTACGACCAGGTTTTACATTTAATGTTTACCCAAAATTCAGCAATAAATTTGGAGAAATAGATTTGAGTACAGAAAAAACTTGGTTTACTTTTCCTGATTCCATCTCAATTCTAACATGTAATTTCCCATATACCGTTTCAAAGGATACTGTATATTTAAAATTAGATTCCACGTACTCAAACCATAACCCAATTATTTTACAAGTAAAAGCTGCACGTAGAATTAAATTAGGTAGTGATGTCACTTTTTGCACTGGTATTGAAGGAAGTAAAAATGAAATTAACACTCAAAATAATATTACTTGTATTACACTAAAAGTGACAGGATCTTATGACCCAAATGATAAAAAGTTATTTGTAAATGGAATGGAAAAAAATGGAAATATATTAGTGAAAGATTCCATTTTAGATTACCAAATTCGGTTTCAAAACACGGGTAATGCCGATGCTATCAACATTTATGTTTTGGATACAATAAGTAAAAACTTAGATTTATCCACGTTTGAATTTATTTCTTCTAGTCATATGTGTGATGTTGTTTACTTGGGTGATAGAGTTTACAAATTTGATTTCCCTAACATTCATTTAATTGATTCTATTACGAACGAGCCTTTAAGTCATGGATACATAAAATATAGAATCAAACAAAATAAAGCAAACGTACTTGGAACTGAGATTAAAAATACAGCATATATTTATTTTGATTTCAATGATCCTGTTATTACGAATACAACATCAAATACAGTATCTATTGAAACAAAATCATTGGGAATTCACACAAGTTATTTCAATAGTCTGAAAGCATATCCAAACCCAGTAAATTCTCAATTAACCATCGAAAATAACGAAGCTATTTTAGGAATAAATATTGTTAGTTTAGAAGGTAAAATTATGAAACAAATAACTGATTTAAATGGCTCGACTGTTTATACATTCAATGTAGATGATTTACAAAATGGTCTTTATATACTTGAAATTGTAGGTTCGTCCTCTACGCAGAATACACGAATAATTAAACAAGATTAATCATAGAAATTATTTCATAAACCAGAAGAGCCGCAATGTATTGCGGCTCTTCTGGTTATATTTTTATGATTTTTTACTTCGCATACCACGCCTCAACCTCTTCGATCAACAACGCTGGAATTTCTAATTTGTTTTTCTTTCTGTAACCGTTCAATTTTTGGTGAACTGCTGTTGGTTTAGCTTCTAACAATTCTTCTACACTTGAAAAACCTGCTTTTGCCATATGTTCAGCCCACGTTCCAGGCACACCAATTGATTGAAATGCTTTCAAGTCTGGACCTGTTTGGAATTTTTCTGGACGCATTTGTGGGAAGAACAATACTTCTTGAATGGATGAATTGTTTGTCAATAACATCACCAAACGATCGATACCAATACCCATACCGGATGTTGGTGGCATACCGTATTCTAAGGCACGTAAGAAATCTTGATCGATAAACATTGCTTCGTCGTCACCTTTTTCAGACAAACGTAATTGCTCTTCAAAACGCTCACGTTGATCGATAGGGTCATTCAATTCAGAATAAGCATTTGCTACTTCTTTTCCATTGATCATCAATTCAAAACGTTCTGTCAATTCTGGGTTATCGCGGTGTTTTTTACACAATGGCGACATTTCAATTGGGTAATCTGTAATGAACGTTGGTTGGATGTAATTTCCTTCACATTTTTCACCAAAGATTTCATCAATTAATTTTCCTTTCCCCATTGATTCAGTTACCTCGATACCCATTCCTTTTGCAGCAGCACGTAGTTCATCTTCGCTTTTTCCGTAGATGTCAAAGCCTGTGAATTCTAAAATAGAATCACGCATAGAGATACGTTTGAATGGTGCTTTCAAAGA
>CANGHE010000239.1 GCA_947453545.1 Flavobacteriia bacterium | reverse complement strand
ATCATTTCTACCTCCTCCTCTGTTGGTGGGGCAACTTTAAAAATGATATCACATTTATATATTTCCGCTGGATCATAACAGATTTCAGCTCCTGCTTCTGAATATTCGTTATCCGAAAAATTGGCAGCAGCACCACTTTTAGACTCAATACGAACACGGTGTCCATTCGATACAAGCAAAGAAACAGCATCCGGAACCAAAGCTACGCGCTTCTCTTGAAAAGTTGTTTCTTTCGGAATTCCAATGTACAGACTTCCTTTTTTCCTCTTGATTTCCAACATTTCAACTTGTGGCAATAGACCACTGTCTTTAATCAACGCTTGTAATAATTCAGGATTCGTTTTCATCTTTTATCGTAATGATTCTACTTAAATCTTCGTTAATGCGAATATACACCCAAATTGTGTTATCTGGCAATAGTTCAACCATTTTTTCTGGCCATTCTATAAAACAAATGCTTTTTTGATACAACAATTCTTCAATTCCTATATCGTAAATTTCTTCTATGGAATTCAAACGGTATAAATCCAAATGATAAACCTTTCCATAAAAAGGACTATCGTATTCATTAATTAAAGAATACGTTGGAGAACCTTCCAATCCTTCAATACCCATTGCTTTGAGGGTTTGCTGAATGAAGGTAGTTTTACCAGCCCCCATTTGACCATCAAACGCAACAACCTGAATATCTTGCAATTGTTCTAATAACGCAACAGAAACATCTTTCAATTCTGTCACCGAATTTATATGAAATGTAGTCATATTATCTCTTTGGTACTAATTCCACAAAAGGAATCATTAATTCCTCCAAAGATACACCACCGTGCTGAAATGTATCCATATAATAGTTTACAAAATGATTGTAATTATTAGGATAAACAAAAAAATCATTCTCTTTGGCAAAAACAAATTCAGCAGAAACAGAAGATTTAGGCAATCCAATTGCTTTTGGATCACGCACTGCAAAAACTTCTTTTTCCTTGTAGGATAAATTGCGAGCTACCTTATATCGTAGATTTGAATTTGTTGTTTTCTCCCCTACAATCTTAATCGGATTGTTCACCTTCACACTGCCGTGGTCCGTTGTGATAAACAATTTAAAACCTCCATCCGCAATTTTCTTTAAAATATCTTGTAAAGGAGAATGTTCAAACCAAGAAGCTGTTAATGAACGGTATGCAGCTTCATCATCTGCTAATTCTTTGATGATATTCATCTCAGTACGCGCATGCGAAAGCATATCAACAAAATTGTACACAACTACGTTAAAATCATTGTTTTTCAACTGATTGAATGTATCCACTAACTTCTTACCTGCTTCTAAATTGGTGATTTTTGTATATGAACTTTTAAGTGACAAACCATTCCGTTGAAGGTTCGCTTCTAAAAACTCACGTTCATATTTATTTTTCCCATCCTCTTCTTCTTCTGTTACCCAATTTTTAGGATACAGTCGTTGAATTTCAGATGGCAACATACCCGCAAACAAAGCATTACGTGCATAATGGGTAGCAGTTGGTAAAATACTTAGTATTACCTCATCGTTCTGAATTGTAAAATACTTCGCGATAATCGGTTTCAATATCTGCCATTGATCGAAACGTAAATTATCAATGACTACCAAAAACGCTTTTTCTTGCTTTAAAGTCGGAAAAACTCGGTTTTTTAATAAGGTGTGAAGCATCTCAGGACACTCTGCACTTCCCTCAATCCAATCTTGATAATTTTGCTCTATAAATCGACAGAATAAATCATTTGCTTCTTTTTTCTGAGACAATAAAATCTCGCGCATTCCACTGTCTTGAATCTTTTCTAATTCCAATTCCCAAAAGACAATTTTTTGAAAAAGTTGTTTCCACTCTTCTATTGTATCGCAGGAATCTATTTTTTGTCCTAACAAACGGAACTCTTGTTGGTAGTTTGAGTTCACTTTTTGTGAAACGATTTTATCTTGCTCTAAATTCTTTTTTAAACTCAACAACAATTGATTCGGATGCACTGGCTTAATCAAATAATCGGCAATTTTTCCACCGATAGCATCTTCCATAATATGCTCTTCCTCACTTTTTGTAATCATCACAATAGGCATTTCAGGACGTATTTCCTTGATTCGAACCAAGGCATCTAACCCGGAAATTCCAGGCATATTTTCATCCAAAAACACAATATCATACAGAGAAGCCGAACACATTTCAATGGCCTCACCTCCATTATTAATTGTCTCCACTTCGTAGCCTTTTGATTGCAAAAACAATATATGTGGTTTCAACAAATCAATTTCATCATCAACCCAAAGAATTTTTGCCTGCATATCCTGTATATTTTATAGTTTTGAAAAAACGTTTAAATTTATTCAATTGAGACCAATTCTCCACCGAAACAATAAAAAGAAATTAGTTAACGACCCAGTCTATGGTTTTATTGCCATACCCGACGATTTAATTTTTGACTTAATTCAACATCCCTACTTTCAACGTTTACGTAGAATTTCTCAACTTGGACTAACTAACCTCGTCTATCCAGGTGCTTTACATACCCGTTTTCATCACGTACTTGGTGCAATGCATCTTATGTCCTTAGCAGTCGCAACGATTCGACGCAAGGGACACGAAATCACACCAGAGGAAGAACAAGCGGTATTGATAGCAATCTTATTACACGACATCGGTCACGGTCCTTTCAGTCACACCTTGGAATACGACATCGTTAAAAACGTAAGTCACGAAGATATTTCAGGGTTTTTCATTCAACGATTAAGCGAACAATTTGATGGTGATTTAGATTTAGCTTTATTGATTTTCAACAACAAATACACCAAAAAATTCTTACACCAACTAGTTTCAAGTCAACTCGATATGGATCGTTTAGACTACCTGAACAGAGATAGTTTTTATACAGGTGTTTCAGAAGGAAAAATCGGTTCCGACAGACTTATCGAAATGCTAAATGTTCACGAGGGAAATTTAGTAATGGAAGAAAAAGGTATTTATTCCATTGAGAAATTCATCGTTGCTCGTCGTTTGATGTATTGGCAAGTATACCTGCACAAAACAGTAACCTCCGCAGAACTTATGCTTATTAAGATTATGCAACGTGCAAAAGAACTTTCATTGCAAGGCGAAACTTTATTTGCTAGTCCCTCATTATCCTATTTTTTGAAAAACGAAGTGACTCGAGAAGACTTTATTAAAAAGCCTGAAATTCTAGATACTTTCGCAAAAATGGACGACTACGACATTTTGGGCGCTGTAAAAGTATGGCAAGAACATCCAGATAAAGTTCTTTCCTTTTTATGTACTAAACTGATCAATCGCGAACTATTCAAAATAGAAATCTCAAAAGAACCATTTTCTCAGGAACGTATCACCTTGGAAAAAGAAATTATCCGCAAACGTTTTGATCTTTCTGAAAATGACTTGGAATATTTCGTTTACAATGAAAAATTGACAAACAACGCGTACAACAAAAAGAAAGAAAAAATCAATATTTTAATGAAAAACGGTGCAATCATAGATATATCACAAGCATCTGACAACTTAAACATCAACGCGCTAGCTCAACCAGTAGAAAAATATTGTTTGTGTTATCCTGTTTAGGTGAATGACTGAAAGACGTGAGACCATTTGAAGAAAGAGTAAAGAAGTATAGTTTAAAATGTCTTTATTCTTTTACCTTTAACGAAGCAATCTTTTATCTAAAAAAATGAAAACAGCAATTGTGATTGGCGCAACTGGTTTAGTCGGCGCAGAACTTGTAAATCAACTATTGAATTCTTCGGATTTCTCCAAAGTCAAAATATTCGTTCGTAAGCCAACAAATAAAACGCATACAAAATTAGAAGAGTATATTGT
>CANGHE010000238.1 GCA_947453545.1 Flavobacteriia bacterium | reverse complement strand
GGACCAGGAGTTCAACACATCGCTGTAGCTACAGATGATATTATCAAAACAGTTGGTGAATTGAGAGCACGTGGAATTGAATTTTTACCACCTCCACCACAAGCATATTACGATGAAATTCCTGGACGTTTAGGCGTTCACATGGATATGATGAAAGAAGATATTAAAGAACTTCAAAAATTATCTATCCTTGTTGATGCTGATGAAGAAGGGTATTTGTTACAAATCTTTACAAAACCTGTTGAAGATAGACCAACATTATTCTTCGAAATCATCCAACGTATGGGTGCTAAAGGATTTGGTGCAGGTAACTTTAAAGCATTGTTTGAATCAATTGAAAGAGAACAAGCTAAAAGAGGAACTTTATAAGAATTATAATTTATAACACTAAAGGCGATTCATTGAATCGCCTTTAGTGTTTAGAAAAAAATAGCCACTTCATCAAGTGGCTATTTTAGTATCATATATTAATTTATTACCATTTTTTTAAGGTAATATTTTTTGTCCATGAACCTACGCTAATTGTTCCTTTATCGTCACATGTTCCATCTCCATAATCAACAGTAGCATCCTTTTTACCTGATCGTTGAATTTTTAATTTTCCTGATTTGATATATTGACATCCAATTGCCTTTACTAATGGAGATTCAGTTGAGAAGGAATAAGAATTTCCTGAAGCATTAATTCCTGAAGAGGTACCTGTAATTTCATATATATCATCTGAAAAGTCTAATGGAGTTGTAAATCCTGTGATCATTTTGCGAATACGATCTGAATTCCATGTGATGGTTCCACTTCCATCAGATTTTTTAATTGTACCATTTTCTACTTTGATACTGAAAGTGAATGGTGCAGAGTAAGTAACAGTTTTTTTACCGCTTACACCATTATCATTTACGAAATAAGATTCTGGAGTATATACAACTTTACTTCCAATTGCTTTGTCAGTTCCTGTATATTCAACCCCAATTTTTCCTCTACGATTTCTTCCATCTTTACATGGGCAATTTTTATCACCAAAATCCACTATCAATGAGCCTGTTTTTGTAACAGTATCAAAATTAATATAAGACACTTTGGCACAAGTATCTTTTATACTTTTTTCATTTATACTTTGTGTTTTTGAGGTTGCAATAGTACCTGCATTATCTCCTGCTATTTTTAAATCATAAAATGCATTTTCAGCTGTATTATCGTCATTTGCAATACTTGAAACTGTATTTGCCTCTTCAGTTCTGTTGCATGAAGTAAGAGACAAGATTAATGAACTTGCAAAAACAAGTGGTTTTAAAGTTGAATTAATTTTCATAACTATTTTTTTTTGAAATTATTTAAGTAATTAAAATTTAATGACGTAATTATTTTTTTTGCCATTTCCAGGTGTAATATATTCCTCCATAGATTACAAAATAAGGAGCAGAAATATTTACATCCGATTTTACGCGTTGAGGCACTGTATAAAATGGTGATAAATTAAAGGTTATTCTTTTTAGTGTATACCTAACATCAATGTTAAAAGTATAAGCCATAAATGGTGTACTTGTGTTAGTTGTCGCATTTATAGATTTACTTTTTTTCGCTTTAAGTAATTTTTTTGTTGATTTATCTGTTTGAACTGCGTTTTGAGTACCATAATAAATATCTATTTCAGGTGAAATTATTAGTTTGTCGTTCAGCTTTATTAAATCAAAAAAGAAAAACTGTCTTGAATTCATAAAAGTTAATGTGTAATCTTTAGAAGAAATTGAAGAGTTGCCACTTGTTGTTGTGTATGTATATACATTTAGTTTTTTATGATAAATGGAATCTGTTGTTTGATAACTGTATGATTTTTTTCCACTCGTAAAGTCAAAGCTTAGTGCAGAATATACATAATCCCAATCGTATCCAACATATAGATTTATATCATTATTTACCAATGCATTTAAACGATCAACTTGTTTACTAAAAATATATCGCGTATATGAAATAGAGGCATTCCAACGATCATTAAAATAATAACTATACCCAATTTTTAAGTCTAATTCATCAAATACTTTTGAGGTAGTATTTGTATGTACAATTGAAGCTTGATAAAAAATATCTTTAGAAGTTGTATATTTAATTGAAGGACTTAAAAGAGGGATTGAAATAGTGTCTTTTTTACCTAATAAATTGTTTGCACTTGAATAATTGAATGCTACTTTTAATCTTCTGTATGTTGGTATTATAGTATCTTGTTTAGTACTGTCAGTGACTGTTTGACTAAACAAAAAAACGGGAGAACTTATGACTCCACTAAAAAATAATAAAAATTGAATAAAACTTAATTTAATCATTTACATAATTCTTTTATGTAACCTTCAGCTTCAGTATCACCTAAGTCTTCAGCATTTTTAAAATCTGCACATGCATCTTCTGGAAATCCTAAATTGTATTCAACAACACCTCTATTGAAATAATAACTGCTATTATTTTTGTTAATTATAATTGCCTTATCATAAACTAACAGTGCTTCTTGTAATTTATTTTGAATGAAATAAGTATTTCCTAAGTCAAAGTACGCTTGTTCATAAGCTGGGTTTAGAGTAATTGCCTTTAGAAAGTCTTTTTCCGCGTTAATGTAATTTTCTAATTTGTAATATGCATTTGCTCTTGTATAAAAAGCTTCAGCTTGCAAAGAATCTGTTTTTATGAAATTATTGAAATCAGTGATTGCGTTTTTGAAGTCTTTTACTTGATAATATGCATTTCCACGGTTAAAAATAGCAGCAGTAAAGTTTGGTTTTAATCTAATTGCTTCTGAAAAAAAGATAATTGCTTGATCGTACTGCCCTAAATCTAGATAAGCGTTACCTAAATAAAATGTTACATCTACACTTGAACCTTGATTTTTAAGTATTTTATGAAAAATTTCAACGGCTTGTTCATTTTTATGTTCTTTTGAAAATGCTAAACCTTCATTTATCATTTTTTGAGTTTCATTTTGAGAAAACCCTAAAAAACTCATTGTTAAGAAAATAATTGTTATTTTCATTTTATATAATCTATTATTAATTTTTACAGACATTATTTTCTGTCGTGTTGGATGGTTTCTTTTCTGTGTTCACGTCGATCACGCATAATATCATTTTTATGTTCGCGTTGTTGAATATGTTCTTTTCTATCTTGTTTTTGATCAAAATGTGGTCGAGAATGAATTTTTTCTAATTTATGTTGAATTCGATCCGATTTATCGTTGATGTCTAATTTAATAGTTTCAAGTTTGTGTTCATTATTGATTCTACTAAATGACATTTCTCTAGCATTAGATCGAATTTCTAATTTTGGTTTGTCTTGTGCTGAAACAAAAAATGTTATAGGTATAGTCAATAATAATAATATTTTTTCCATAGTTAATTTTTTATTTGTAAAACATAATTCTTCTCTTTTGTGAGAAGCTTTAAGTGTATGACTTCACAAATTGTAAAAAGTTTAATAAAACTAAAAAAATATTTCAATGAAGCGGTATTCTTTCCTTAAATTTGTGTTATGATACTATATAATGTTACAGTTAGCATCGATGAGGCAGTGCATGAAGAATGGCTAAATTGGATGCGTACATCACATATTCCAGATGTTTTGAAATCTGGTTGTTTTTTAGAGAGTAAGTTGTCTCGCATTAACGGTGAAGAAGAAGGTGGTGTAACTTATTCAATAATGTACTTGTCTCCATCACAAGAAAAGTACGATGAATACCAAGCAAATCATGCTCCGCGTTTACAAAAAGAACATACTGAAAAATACCAAGGCAAATTTGCTGCATTTAGAACAATCTTAAATGTTGTAGAACAATTCCATCCGAATGTCGGTTAGAGCAAAGAAAAATCTTGGTCAACATTTTTTAAT
>CANGHE010000237.1 GCA_947453545.1 Flavobacteriia bacterium | reverse complement strand
GAACGTATATTTATTTTTGTTTACTAATCGATTTCTAAAATGTATCAATTAGCTTTGCAAAAATAGGAAATTTCAGATGAAGTCTTTAAGCTATCTCAATAAATATTTAATTCTTTATAAATGGCGTTTGCTTTTGGGTACGCTTTTTATCTGTTTTTCAAATTATTTCGGTGTGGAAATGCCGAAAATAGTGAAGAATGCAGTTAATGATTTTTTGAATGAAATTGATCATACGGTTGAATTTCAGTCAATTTTGATGTTGAGTGTTCAATTAGCAGGTGTTTACATACTTTTTTCCTTGCTAAAAGGTTTTTTCTTGTTTTTGACTCGTCAAACGATCATTATTGTTTCTCGTTACATCGAATTTGACTTGAAAAATGAGATTTACACCCAATACCAACGTTTGAATTATTCCTTTTACAAGAAAAATAACACGGGTGATTTGATGAATCGTATCTCAGAGGATGTTTCGCAAGTAAGACAATATTTGGGTCCTGGACTGATGTATACGATTAACCTTGCTATTCTTTCTGTGATGGCAATTTATACGATGATGCAAATTAATGTGAAATTGACTTTGATTGTATTAGCTCCACTTCCAATAATGTCTATAATGATTTACCGAGTTTCAAGTAAAATGAATGCATTGAGTAAATTTGTCCAGGTTGAACAATCATTGCTTTCAACGATTGTTCAAGAAACATTTTCTGGAATCCGAGTAATCAAAGCGTATTTGCGTGAAGCTGAGATGCAAGAGAAGTTTGATGCTACATCCAATGCATACAAGGATAAAACGATGAATCAAGTGCGTGTGAATGCATTATTTATGCCTACCATCGTTTTCTTGATCGGACTAAGTACTTTATTGGCAATTTATTATGGTGGATTATTAACCTACCGCAAAGAGATTACCCCAGGGGATATTGTTGCTTTTATATTTTATATCAATATGTTGACGTGGCCTTTTGCGAGTGTTGGTTGGGTAACATCTATTATACAACGTGCGGCGGCTTCACAAGAGCGTATCAATGAGTTTTTGAAAATTGTTCCTGCGATTCAGAACCCAACGGAAGCGCCTTTATCTAAATTAGATAGCATCGAATTCAATCACGTGAGTTTTGCTTATGAGAATTCCGTAGATAAAGTACTTAATGATGTATCGTTTTGTTTCAAACGAGGGGAGAAGATAGGTATTATCGGAAGAACAGGAAGTGGAAAAACGACCTTGTTAAACCTGTTATTACGCCAATTGGATCCAACGGAAGGGGAATTGAAAGTGAATGGAAGTAATTTGAAATTCATTAATTTAGATGCTTATCGTAAACAAATCGGTGTAGTTCCACAAGAAGTGTTTTTATTCTCGGATACGATTCGTAACAACATTGCTTTTGGTGTTGTAGATACCGAAGTAACTGAGGATGATTTAGTGCGTGTAGCGAAACAAGCCCACGTACTCCATAATATTGAAGCTTTTCCTGATAAATTTGACACCTTGTTGGGTGAGCGTGGGGTGAATTTAAGTGGTGGACAAAAACAACGTGTGAGTATTGCTCGCGCTTTGATTCGCAAACCAAATATGTTAGTGTTAGACGATTGTTTATCAGCAGTTGATACAGAAACAGAAGATGTTATTTTAAAATCGATTGCAGAGGTATCCAATGATATTATCACAGTTATAGTGAGTCATCGTATTTCTTCTTTGCGTTTTGTTGATCGTATTTATGTTTTGGATGAAGGAAAAATCAAAGAAAGCGGCACGCATCAAGAATTAATTCAAAGCAAAGGATTGTACGCTGAAATGTACGAAAAACAAGCGAAGGACAAACAATAATTTAGATTTAGAAATAAAATCTGTGTGTAATTGTTTGTTAATTCAAAATAATAATCTATATTAGCATTATAACAAAAATCTAAACCGCCTATTGATTAAACATTACTCTATTTTTTAATAACCAAGGGAAACCTTATAATTTTTAGAGTTATGTTTCATTCAGTGGAAGATTCAGTTCTTGTGAATCAATATTTAGCAGGCGACCAAAAATCATTAGAGATTTTAATTTCAAGATACAAACAATACATTTTCAGAACGATTGTATCGAAAGTCAAATCGGTTGAATTAGCAGAAGATCTTTTTCAAGATACATTCTTTAAAATCATCAATACCCTACACGCGGGTAAGTACAACGAAGAAGGGAAGTTTTTGCCTTGGGCGATGCGCATAGCAAATAACTTAATCATTGATTATTTCAGAAAAACGGCTGGCAAATATATGGTGTCTGAGTCTTCTTCTTCGGATGAGTGTTATAATGTTTTTACACATATGTCTTGTGATTCAGAGTCTTGGGTAGACTCGGTTATGCGAACAGAGTTAGAAGCTCAATTGGTTGAAACAGTGAAATTACTGCCTACGCAACAACGCGAATTGATTCAAATGCGCATATTCCAAGGTTTATCATTCAAAGAAATAGCAGAACAAAAAGGAATCAGTATTAATACTGCATTAGGACGTATGCGTTATGCAATGCAAAATATGCGTCGTATCATTGACGAAAAACAGTTGGTCTTAGAATATTAATCCCAGTATAAAATAGATTGAACCTTTGTGTTGGATTCTCAACGCAAAGGTTTTTTTTGTTAATTTTTAGTAGGAATGAAATTGATTTTTTAACGCAAAGGTTAACTTTAATTGCGTGTTATTTTAAGGACGTATTTTACGTTGTAAAGGTCTCAAAGATACTGCTTCGCGTCCTTTTTTCTTCTGTAAATCATAACTTTCTCTTGTTGCACTTTGCGTTATAAAATAGGTAACGCAAAGTTTAACTTATAGAGCGTAGTATTTTGAGGACGTTTTCCCGTTATAAAGGTCTCAAAGCTACTGCTTCGTGTCTTTTTCATCCGTTATTAATAACTTTCTCTTGCTGCTCTTTGCGTTATAAAATAGGTGACGCAAAGGTTAACTTATTGAGCGTGTTATTTTAAGGACGTTTTGCATTAGAAAGGTCTCAAAGAGACTGCTTCGCGTCCTTTTTCTTCTGTTATTTATGACTTTCTCTTGGTGCTCTTTGCGTTATAAAATAGGTGACGCAAAGATTAACTTTAATAGCGTAGTATTTTAAGGACGTTTTTGCGTTAGAAAGATCTCAAAGAGACGACTTCGCGTCCTTTTTTCTTACGTAATTCATAACTTTTTCTTGGCGCTCTTTGCGTTAAAAAATAGGTAACGCAAAGGTTAACTTTAATTGCGTGTTATTTTAAGGACGTATTTTGCGTTGGAGAGGTCTCAAAGAGACTGCTTCGCGTCCTTTTTCTTCTGCTATTTATGATTTTCTCTTGGTGTTCTTTGCGTTAAAAATCCGACTTGCTTTTCAGCAAATAAGCAGTAATCTTTTTTGTCCATTTGCTTCTTTTGGTGCACGATGCACACAAGGTAATACTTCGCTTTTTGGATGGTCAACTGCTAAGCGCCACATATGACCTAGTTCAGCGCGAGTTGGTAATATATTTGCTTTTGCCTCGTAGTGTAAATCAAAAAAATGCTCACTTAAAAAGGATTCAAAATCAGCTGGTTTACCTTCATAAAGTTTGCTAAGTTCTTCACGAATGGCAGGAATAGTAATTTTTTGAATCGCTTGTTTATTAGGAATGAGTTCGCTTGGACTTCCAAAATAGGTGCATAAAAAAGTATCTGTTGCGATAGGGGATCGATCTACGTGATAGGAGTAAACATCTGTTGGAAAGAAAGGGAAACTATCATCTTCCTCATAGTATTTGATAATGTTTAGTATTGGTGATGCTCCGTGATCTTCAAGTAGTTTAAGGTCTTCAAGTAGAACATTACGCGCGATTTCGCCTTGCTCGGTTAAATTCAATGCT
>CANGHE010000236.1 GCA_947453545.1 Flavobacteriia bacterium | reverse complement strand
CAATCTAAAAGGATTTAAAATTGTAAAAATGAAAATCGCAAAAGAACTACAAAATGAACTTATTAAAGAAATTGTGCTCTTGTCAGGAGGTGATATTTCCAAAATAAGTCATATTTTAGATGATTAGAAGGTTCCGAACACTTCTAATTTGTAATCTTGCTCCTAATCAACCAACTCCCAACCTATCAAAAAAGAAATGTAACCATAAATACTAAACCAACAAAATAGTCGTTTTGTGTTAAGGTTGAGTTGAATGCTTTTTTTAGTCTTAGTGAAATTCATCATACTAGTTGTAAATTCTATGTAGCGGGTATCAAGACTAACTATTTTTTTTACGGTTAAATTTCTCTTAAACTTCAATCGTTTTGAAGCGATTTGATTTAAAAAGGTCTATTTTAATACCCTCCAAACCAACGACGAATAAACCATTCGATTCCTAAGATTAAAAGAATACACGTTAAAATCCAACCGTAATCAAGCAGGTTGTGTGTTTTCGTTTCTTCATAGGAAACAGTCGTGATTTCTGGTTTTAATTGCAAGACCTTGTAAATTTTATCAGCTTGCGCTAAGTTGTAGAACGACCCTTTGGATTGTTGCGCCAACTGACGTAGTATCGAGTGGTTAGCTTTTACATCAAATGCTTCGATTTGTTGTTCTTCAACAAAAAACACACCTTGCTTTTGGTATTTTTTAGAACGATAGTTGGTTGTAGCAGTCCAGGTATATTTTCCAGGTTTTAATTTCCCGATGGAAAGCGTGTAGTAATCACCCGTTGCAGCAAATTGGAAAACAGATTTCTTTTGTTGAGCATTAACCAAGTTGAACTGAATCAAAGGTTTGTTGGTGAGTTCCATATTTTCATTGTAGAATTCAGCTTTCAATTGGATATTTTCATCCGAAGTAAATCTACTGGGTAAACTTATGCGTAAAGCAGACGTATTTTCTTTGTTGAGCATAAAATTGCAAGACTTTTGAATGATCTCATCAAAGGCTTCGTTGGAAGAAGTTTTTGCGAATTCGTATAATTTCCAACGCCAAATTCCTTCACCATAAAAAACGCCGATTTTTTTACTTCCCGATGATTTAAAGAATAACAAAGGGTCATTGTTTAGAATTCCACCTACACGTTGTTGTAAAACGACATCGTAATTGGGTGCAAGTTCGATCGAACCAAATTTTGTTTGAACAGGAGGGAAGTACCCCAAACTTTTTTCCACAGTCTCTGAAAATTCGATTACAGGTGCTATTTTATTGATACTTGCTTGTACATCATCCGATTGATTGCTGTTGGCTAGGGAAATGTTTAAATTAAGCTGATTGACTACACTACTGCTTGTATTTGGTCCGATAAAATAAAATACAGGCGTATTCATTGCCTGAATTTCTTTTAGTTTCAGTGTTGTAAAATCAATACCTGGTTCGTGCCAAATAACCAAATCTACATCTTTATCGCTTGATTTTAAGTCATCAAAACGTTTTACCGAAACTTTCAAATTTTGTGCTTTCTCCAAACTTGATTTTATTGCTGTTAAGTCTGGATGTGGTGCGCTTGAAACGATGAGCACTTTATTACGGTTGTCTAGTACCTCAATGTAAAATGGGTAACTATTATTTTTAGTTGTGTATTCATTTGTCAAAGGCGTAACAACACATTGGTATTGCTGGTAACCGATTTCATTGGCTTCAACTTCGAAGTTTACCTTTACAATATGCGATTGATTGTCTTTGTATCGAATAACTTTGTTTGCAATAACTTTTCCTTTGTGTATTAATTGAACCGTACTGTTTGTAGCCCCACACTTGCTTGCTTCAATAACAACTTCAACTGGGAATTTATTTTTAAGAAATGCTACTTCATTCGTAATAACTTGTTTGATGCGCTGATCTTTTTTGTCAATGGTATCTCCAGTACCAATGGTGTAAATCGGGCAAAGCGGAAGTTTTTTAGCAGTATAAATGGGGTTAATTCCTGTATTGTAATTTCCGTCGCTCACCAATATTACAGCACCAACATTACGGTTGTAATAACGCGCCAATACATTTTCAAATGCTTGGGATAGTTGACTGGATTTTTCTTTGAAATTGAGTGTGTTGTAATCTTTTAGTTCCTCTCCAATCGTAAAATGTTGCACATCCATTTTGTCTGTCAATTGTGCATTCAGTTGGTTGTGAATTGTTTCCATTTGTTGTTTAACTACATTGCTGTCTTTGTAGTTTTTCATGGAACTTGAATTGTCGTAAATGGCTAAAAGCAACGGTTTTTCATCTCGGTATCCGATGGCTTCAATGGCTAATCCAAGCAATAAGGCACCCACTAAAAATAGACTAATGGAACGCAATGCAATAAGCGTAGTTTTTACCCAAGATGGACTTTCATTTACCCAAGCCGTTTTTTTATAGTAAAAATAGGAGAGTACACCACAGAGCAGTGCTAGTGGAATCAGCCAAAGCGGATGGATATCAGTTATTATTTTCATTGGATTACGAATTTAAAAATAAAATTCACGACTTCCCTAATCTAGTAATGAAACAGTGCTAATTTAAAGAATATTGAAACATACTACTTCTAAAGGAATCGAGATTATCTTGCTTCACATGGGTAAACCAAATAGGACTACTATTAAGTCAAAACAAACGAATTCATTGCTATTAGGCATTTAGTTTTTTTATAGTATTGTGGCTGATTCCAGCGGAATCACATATTATTTGCCAAAGGCAAGATGAGTGATTTTTGACTCCTTATGAGTCGAATCTTAATTTATAATAGTAAAAAAAAATAATCGATATCAACAAAAGAATTAATCTTTTATAAATAGAATGTATATACATATTAAGTAATCAGACGAATTTTCTTTTATATTTTATTATATTCGCAGAGCAAAAAAATCATCTATTATGAGCAAACAAGAAGTATATATATTATCAGCTGCAAGAACACCGATTGGTAGTTTCTTAGGGGCTTTTTCGAATGTTTCAGCTACAGATTTGGGAGCAACAGCAATCAAGGGCGCGTTGGATAAAGCAGGAATTGCACCAGAAAATATTGAAGAAGTATTTATGGGTAATGTTTTGCAAGCAGGTGTAGGTCAGGCTCCAGCAAGACAAGCAGCTTTGAAAGCAGGTTTATCAAATACAGTTCCTTGTACTACAATTAATAAAGTATGTGCATCAGGAATGAAATCAGTAATGTTAGGGGTACAATCTATCTTAGCTGGTGATAATCATTTAGTATTAGCAGGTGGAATGGAGAATATGTCTCAAACACCTCATTACATCGATGGAAGAAACGGAATGAAGTTTGGTAACATCACTATGTTAGATGGTATCACAAAAGACGGATTGTTAGATGTATACAGCAAAGTTCCTATGGGTAATTGCGCTGAATTATGTGCTAAAGAATATGAAGTAACACGTGAAGATCAAGATGCTTTTGCAGTTGATTCTTATAAAAAATCAGCTGAAGCTTGGAAAAATGGACATTTCGCAAACGAAGTTGTTCCAGTTTCTGTTCCACAAAGAAAAGGGGATGCTCTATTAGTAGGAGAGGATGAAGAATACAAAAATGTGTTTTTAGATAAAATCCCTACTTTGCGCCCAGCATTTGATAAAGAAGGAACAATTACTGCAGCGAATGCTTCAAAATTAAATGATGGAGCATCTGCACTAATTTTAGCATCTAAAGAAGCAGTTGAGAAATACAACTTGAAGCCATTGGCTAAAATTGTTTCTTATGCTGATGCTGCACATGCACCAGAGTGGTTTACAACTGCTCCTGCAAAAGCAGTAGATAAAGCCTTAGACAAAGCAGGATTGAAAAAAGAAGATATCGCATTTTGGGAGTTCAATGAGGCTTTTGCTGTTGTTGGATTAGCGAATGTTAAAATAT
>CANGHE010000235.1 GCA_947453545.1 Flavobacteriia bacterium | reverse complement strand
GATATTCCTGTGGTGATGATTAGTGGACATGGAACTATTGAAACAGCTGTGGAAGCAATCAAAAAAGGCGCCTTCGATTTTATTGAAAAGCCACTAGATTTGAATCGCATCTTGGTTACCTTGAAAAATGTCAAAGAACGTGTTTCATTAGTAGAACAGACTGCTGTTTTAAAATCGACGATTAAAAAAATTAAAGGTACAAGTATCGTTGGTGAATCGGATGAAATACAACGGATTCGTACAATGATAGAAAAAGTAGCACCTTCGGATGCGCGTGTTATGATTACAGGAGCAAATGGAACAGGTAAAGAATTGGTTGCTCGTTCATTACATGATCTTTCTGCACGTGCTAAAATGCCTTTTATAGAAGTGAATTGTGCAGCGATTCCTGGGGAATTAATTGAGAGCGAGTTGTTTGGTCACGAGAAAGGAGCGTTCACATCCGCGGTTAAAGATAAAAAAGGAAAGTTTGAATTGGCTAATGGAGGTACACTCTTCTTAGATGAAATAGGCGATATGAGTTTAGCAGCACAAGCGAAAGTACTACGAGCTTTGCAAGAGAATGTGATTCAGCGTGTTGGTAGTGAGAAGGATACAAAAGTAAATTGCAGGGTTATTGCAGCAACGAATAAGGATTTACGTAAGGAGATAAATGAAGGTCGTTTTAGAGAAGATTTGTTTCATCGTTTGGCGATAATACCAATTCATGTTCCTAGTCTCAACGAACGTAAGTCTGATATTCCCTTGTTGGCTGAACATTTTCTTACCTTGATTTGCAATGACCATGGCATCGCACGTAAATCTTTTGATAAAGATGCGTTGCTTGCTTTGCAGTCGATTAATTGGACGGGAAATATTCGCGAGTTGCGCAATGTTGTAGAGCGATTGGTGATTTTAGCTGATAATCAAATTACATCAAGTGACGTGAAGATGTTCGCGAATGGGTAGGTGAAAAGGGAAGTTGATACTTCACTATGTTTCTTCTTATTGTATATAATTTGATTATTTGTCAAGTTTCGTTGCATTGTTAAGTTAATAGATATAGATATAATAAAACGCTTGATTTATCTATTATTTCATAAAATCATTGTACCTTGACATCATATATGAAGTTTACAGAATTACATTTACATGAGAGCGTACTCGAAGCAATCTCTTATATGGGGTTTGAAAATGCTACTCCTATCCAAGAAAAAGCCATTCCGACGATCCTACAAAACAATGATTTGATTGCTTGTGCGCAGACAGGTACAGGAAAAACTGCAGCATTTATATTACCTATTTTAAATAAGTTAGTTGGTAAAGAAGATTCAACAATTGATACCTTAATTATTGTTCCAACACGCGAGTTAGCTATTCAGATCGAACATGAGATTCAAGGTTTGTCTTACTTTGTTTCAGTTGGTTCGCAAGCTGTATACGGAGGTACAGATGGCAAAGATTGGGATATACAAAAAGAAGCGTTAAAAAATGGTACTGACATAATTGTCGCTACACCAGGTAAATTACTTTCTCATTTGAGAATGGGTTATGTGAATTTTAAACACGTTAAACATTTGGTGTTGGATGAGGCGGATAAAATGTTAGATATGGGATTTACGGATGATTTGGAACAAATTTTCTCATTTTTACCTAAAACAAAACAGACCTTATTGTTTAGTGCAACAATGGCTCCAAAAATTAGAACCTTAGCGACTAAAATTTTAAATAATCCAAAGGAGATAACCTTATCCATTTCAAAACCAGCCGCAGGAGTTTCCCAACATTTATATTTAACCTTTGATAATCAGAAAATCCCTGTAATTAAGCATATTTTAGAGTCTCGACCAGATTATACGAGTATAATAATTTTCACTTCCTCTAAAAATAAGGTTTCAGAGATTGTACAAGGATTACGAAAAGCAGGTTTTAAATCGCAAGGAATCTCCTCTAATTTATCACAAAATGAGCGTGAAGAAGTATTGATTGGTTTTCGATCAAAGCGTCTGCGAATATTGGTTGCCACAGACGTTATGAGTCGAGGTATTGATATCAAAGAGATTAATATGGTAATTAATTTCGATGCTCCACATGATGCAGAAGATTATGTTCATCGTATTGGTCGAACCGCGAGAGCTAATACCAAAGGCGAGGCTTACACGTTGATCAATGAAAAGGATATGTTTCGTATGCAAAACATTGAAAAATTAATAGAGGCAGAAATTCCTCGTTGCACCTTACCCGAAAATCTTGGTGTTGGTCCTGAATGGAAAATCTCTCAACCAGGATTTAAAAAGAAAAAAAGTAGTTTTTGGAAAAAGAAAAAGTCACAAACTAAAAACAATTCGCCAAAAACTACTTAATTCAATTTTCTCGGGTTAATAACTCATACTCACAATCTGTCTTACATCGCTTGGAGTTATTGCTTTGTGCTCCCCAAGTCCAAGCATACCTCTTTCTATAAAACGAGCTTCGATGCGCTCAGCTGTTCCAAGGTATTCTGTTGTATATTCTGAAAGTTTCGTTTGAATTCCAAGAGAATGGAAGAATTTTTCAAAGTGTTCGATGCAAGTTGCAGCTTTTTCTTCCATTGTACCTGTTGTAATACCAAAAACGCGTTCAGCACATTGCGCTAGTTTTGCTTTTTTTGTTTCGAAGTTGTATCGATAGTGGCTAGGAGCAATAATCGCTAAGGTACGAGCGTGGTCAATACCAAAGAAAACAGTAAGTTCATGTCCGATGGCGTGTACAGCCCAGTCGGTAGGTACTCCTTTTTGAATCAAACCATTTAAAGCCATTGTACACGACCACATAAAATTAGAGGCAGCCTCGTGGTAGAAAGGGTTTTCAATCACAGTAGGGGCAACTTCAATCAAGGTTTGTAAGATGCTTTCAGCAAAACGATCTTGTAAAGAAGCATGTGCAGGGTAGGTCATATATTGTTCTAATACATGTGTAAATGCATCAACAACCCCATTTGCAAGTTGGTGCTTAGGAATAGACTGAATTACTTTCGGGTCTAAAATCGAAAACTGAGGAAACAATCCTGGTCCACCCATTCCTAACTTTTGGTTGGTACCTCTTCTTGATATTACCGCACCTGAATTCATTTCAGATCCAGTTGCAGGAAGCGTTAAAACAGTTCCAAAAGGCAAACCAACATCGGTACGGATTCCTTTTTCAAGGATATCCCAAGGGTTGTCGCCTGTGTACAAAGCAGCAGAGGATAAAAACTTGGTTCCATCGATTACCGAACCACCACCAACAGCTAATAAGTATGTGATTTCTTCTTTTTTAATCAATGCAAGTGCGTCTACCAGAACTTCATATTCTGGATTTGCAGGGATGCCACCAAATTCAATCACTTGGTAGGATGCCAACGATTGTTTTACCTCGTCGTAGATACCATTTTTCTTGATACTTCCTCCGCCATAGAGCATCAGAATTTTAGCATCAGCAGGAATTTCTTTTGATAGATTTTTGATCGTCTCTTTACCAAAAATGATCTTAGTTGGATTTTTAAATTCGAAGTTTAGCATATTTGATAATTATTTGTGTTTTTTTAAAAAAAAGACATTAGACCTCAGACCTCAGATTATTTATTTCTAATTATTTATAAAAGTCTTATGTCTTATGTCTCACGTCTGATTTCTATATATTCTCAGCAATTAAACAATCAACTCCCCATTTAAATCAGTTGTCAGTATTTCACTCATATAGTCAAAGAATGGTCGCATCGCTTGAAATGAAGTAAACACCTCGTCAAGATAGGCTTCGCTCGTAACTAATGCGTCGTCAAACTTTTTAGAGATTAGAAATTGTTTGTAGTTTAACAAATCAATGGCAGGATGGTTCTTATCATATCCTTTTGGAGCCGTTTTAAGTTGCTCTCCTTCCAGTGTTCCGAAG
>CANGHE010000234.1 GCA_947453545.1 Flavobacteriia bacterium | reverse complement strand
TAAATAGACCACGATCTAATTCGTCAATACGTTCTTGTGCTAATTTTCTTACGAGTTCTTTTGTAATCATTTGCTAAAAAAAAGAGGGGATTTTATATCCCCTCGCACTTAGTTAATCATAAATACTGCGCAAATGTAGTAAATAATTTCGTTTAATCAAAAAATAATCTATATTATAAATCACCAATTCCAACAATTCACACAAGTCTCACTTTCTAATCTACTTTCAATATTATCTGGTAATCGTGTAAAAAAATCTATGTGTGTTAATTTCTCTATACTATCAATTGTAAAGACAAATGTTTTTAAAGGTAGGCTACTTCCTTGATTCGGAATGATAAAACCAATAGACTTGACATCTGGCTGGGAATAATCTAACACGACTTTATAAAATGCTTTGGGTATTGGAATTTGGTTTGGTCCAATGGTAGGTAGTCCTTTTTCGAGTATTGGACCAGAGGTGATGTAAACGGATTTATTTTCTATTGCCCAATCGCGTACTTGTTCTTCGAGTTTTTTCCAAATGCCACGATTGAAACTTTTGTCTTGTGGTGACATATTAGAAAGATAAAAGGATTCAGCCATTGTTTCTGCCGACCATTTCATATCTGCGGCTGGTGCGAGGTGTCCACGATCGTAACCTGATTTTTTGTAATCTGCTAACGAAGCACTGTTACGTGTAATAAGTGGGTCGGGTTTGAATTTATCATTGCGCGCAAAAGTTCCTTGCGTTTCAGCAAATGTTAGTTCGTAAGCCACCCATTTTGCAAGTTTGTAATTTTCATCATAAGACAAACAATAACCTGTATGACAAATGATTAAATCACTTTTGGCAGTTGCAGGTATTTCGATACCTTCTCCTGAATTTTTGGAAACAAAAGCGCATAAAAAAACGCCTGAAAGTAGTATGGAAAATACAAACAGGCGTTTCATAAAAAGTTTACTTTATTTAGTAATTAAATGACACACCAAATGTGAATGGATGAATTTCATCTGTTTTAGAAGTGTTAAATAGTGGAACTAAACTATAAGTTGCGAATAATCCCCAATCTTTGTAGCCTCCTCTTATTGTAGCATCTACTTTGAAGGGTAGTATATTAAAATCCCCCTTCGTTTTGGTAATAAATTGAGATTTTTGTAATTCGTACTCTTGTTTCGTTGAAGACCCTAAACGATATCCAATTAAAGCACCTATTGATATCCATGATTTTACAGTAGGCATAAATTCAACTAAAACAGGTATTTGAACGTATGTTGATCTTAGTTTATTTATATTCAGATTCTGTTGTGTTCCTAATGTTCCTGAATAATAATTGACTACGATATCTTTTTGAATAGAATCATATTCTTCTTTGATCGTGAAGTTATTAGTAAATGAAATTTGAGAATGATTAATTCCTAATCCTACAGTGACACCTAATTTATTTTCAATTAAAATAAATTTATGATCCAAAATATTTACATTGAAATACAATGAGTTAATAATTGAATTTTTCCATTGTGTTGAGCCAGCGAATTGTCTATTAAATGAATTATTAAGTAATACGTTCATTCCAAAGTCAATCCCTGCCCAGTGTCCATCATGTTGTTTATATTTTTTCAGCAAAAGAGTATCGTCATTTTCTTCATCTAAAAAGATAGAGTTTTGTCCATACATGGTTGTGCTAAATAAAACAACCGAAATAAAAATGAGAAGATTTTTATACATAAGTTCTTGTTTGAAAAAGATAAAGTTAATATTTATAATTTTTGTTTACGAATTTAGCTTACTTATGTTTCATAAATTCCTACAAATGAAAATATCTGTTTTCGTTAAGTTTAACTCAATTCGAGGGAATTAAAGAATGCTCTTTATTATATTTGTTGTTCTAAGTTTTAAAATATGAGCGCTACATCAAGTAAGTTACACATTTACAACAGTCATTCGGGTAAAAAAGAATTATTTACACCCATTCATTCTAATTTTGTTGGATTATATGTTTGTGGTCCTACGGTATATAATTATGTGCATTTAGGTAACTGTAGAACATTCATTTCCTTTGATCTGGTGTATCGTTATTTATTACACTTAGGCTACAAGGTGCGTTATGTAAGAAATATCACTGATGTTGGTCATTTAGAAAACGATGCAGACGAAGGTGAAGATAAAATCGCTAAAAAAGCGCGTTTGGAGCAAGTAGAACCAATGGAAATTGTCCAAAAGTACACCTTGGATTTCCACGATGTATTACGTCAATTCAATAATCACGCTCCAAGTATCGAACCAACTGCAACTGGTCATATCATCGAACAAATTGAAATGATTAAGACGATCATTGAAAATGGTTACGCATACGAGGTGAATGGTTCGGTGTATTTCGATGTAAACAAATACAACGAGAAATTCCCGTATGGAGAATTATCTGGACGAAAAATTGAGGATTTAATTGCGGGTACTCGTGACTTAGATGGTCAGGATGAAAAACGTAATTCGTTGGATTTTGCATTATGGAAAAATGCTTCACCTGAACATATTATGAAATGGCCTTCTCCTTGGGGCATTGGTTTCCCGGGATGGCATTTGGAATGTTCTGCTATGAGTACGAAATATTTAGGAGAAACGTTTGATATTCACGGAGGAGGAATGGATTTGAAATTCCCTCACCACGAATGTGAAATTGCACAAGGGTGTGCTTCTACCGGAAAATCTCCTGTGAATTACTGGATGCATGGAAACATGTTGACTTTGAACGGTAAAAAAATGTCGAAGTCGACAGGGAACACCTTATTACCAAATGAATTATTCAACGGTGGTTCAGACCTACTAGAACGTGGTTACCATCCAATGGTGGTGCGTTTCTTTACGATGCAAGCACATTACCGTAGTACCTTAGACTTTACCAGTGATGCATTAAACGCTGCTGAAAAAGGCTATGAAAAATTGATGGATGCTGTGAAAGAGTTGGGTAATTTAACGACTAGTGCATGTTCATCGATTGATGTTGCAGGATTAGTTACTTCTTTTTACGATGCGATGAACGACGACTTCAACGCACCGATTTTAGTTGCGAACTTATTCGAGACGGTTAAAGCAATCAATTCTATCAAAGAAGGTAAAGCAACAATTACACCAGCTGATTTGGAACTACTAACAAAAGAAGTCAATGCGTTTGTGTTTGATGTACTTGGTTTGGCTCCTTTAAATAGCGCAGGTGACGATTCAAAATTAGAAGGTGTGATGGACTTGGTGTTGAATTTACGTCAACAAGCACGTGAGAACAAAGATTGGGGAACTTCTGATAAGATTCGTGATGGCTTGGCTGCGGCTGGTTTGGTGGTGAAAGACGGGAAGGACGGAACGACATGGAAGTAACGGCACTTCGAGAACCTCAGGATGAGGGGAAGCGTATGGTTCAATCTATTTATAACTTATAAACTATAATTCATAACTCCAAAAATGATTACTCCAGTTCACGATAAAAAATTATTCTTATTAGATGCTTTTGCATTGATTTACAGAGCGTATTTTGCGTTTGCGAAGAATCCACGTGTGAATTCCAAAGGACAAAATACGTCTGCAGCTTTTGGTTTTACGAATGCGTTGATCGATGTAATAAAAAAAGAGCAACCAACGCATTTAGCAGTAGTGTTTGACGCACCAGGTGGAGCAACGAATCGTCAGGAAGATTTTGCGGCGTATAAAGCAAACCGTCAGGAAATGCCGGAAGATTTACGCGCGATGATTGACCCTATCAAAAAAATCATCGAAGCATTTAACATACCTATTTTATTGAAATCGGGATTTGAAGCGGATGATGTCATTGGTACCTTAGCAAAGGTCGCTGAAAAAGAAGGGTATTATACCTATATGATGACTCCTGATAAGGACTTTGGTCAGTTGGTATCGGAAAAAAT
>CANGHE010000233.1 GCA_947453545.1 Flavobacteriia bacterium | reverse complement strand
TTGATTGTAAATGATTTATTATCTTTGTTTTTAGTGTAAAACCTGCGTGATCGCTCCCGATAGCTATCGGGACAATAGTTATCGAACCAGTTGAAATACTCATAATCGTTTTTTTTTCAAAGGTAAATCTAATAAACAATTATACCAAGTTATTCACATTTGAAAATATAGTGATCTTATAAAAGCCCAAAAACAGGCAATAATAGAAATTAGTTATATACGCTATTTGTAAACTAATTGTTAATATCTGTTGAAAGAAAGTAAAAAGAAAACCTTGTTTATTAACTTAATTTTTCCAAACCAAGTAACAAACGTAATATGCAAGTAAAGTTAGCACGAGTTTTAGTAAAAAATAACACAAGGTTAGTAACAGAAATACACATCATTCACATAGAAAGTTATTCAATTAACGAGCTTTTATATAATTGTTAATATAGTTGTAAAATTCTATTTTTAAATTAATTAACTATAATTTCAATGTGTATAAGTACAGGTTTTTTCTTCATAACTTATAAATCATAATTTATAAATACACAGTTATACACATATTAACAGCCTTAATAAAAAGAAGAAGTAAATCTTTATAAATTTTTTCTTTTCTTTTTATATTAAAAAAGAGGTTTAAAGATTTTTTAGGTTAATTCAATTTAAAGTTTATCTTAGATAGTATTTGAATTTAAAGTGTTACTTATCAGTTAGTTAATATTTTAAATTTCAGATAAATTAGGTATATTTGAGGGAATTAATTTTCTTTGTTTTGAAAAGTGATGTTTCATTTTTGATGAATTGAAAAAACAATTTATAATGTTTTGTGTAGTATATTTTGTTATATCATTGATTATTAGGATATATTAGTTGAAATTAAGTTAAAAGGTAAGTTGTTTCTATTAAATAGTAAAACTTATCTTTGTATATTGAGCGTATATATGGGAAATTATAAAGTATTGATTGTAGAAGATGAGTTGATTGTAGCGAAGGACATACAACATAGTTTAGAACGTATAGGTTACGATGTAACAGGAATTGCGAGTGATACCAACCAAGCAATAGAATTAATGCAGCAAACACAGCCAAATGTTGTTTTGATGGATATTATGTTGCGTAATGGAGATAGCGGAATTGAAACAGCTGAAATATTAAGAAATGATTTTCGTGTACCAGTTATCTTTTTAACAGCTTATGCAGATGTTGTAACATTAGAAAAGGCAAAAAAAGCAGAAACATACGGATATATATTGAAACCATTTAAAACGGTTGATTTACAGACAAATATAGAATTAGCAGTTTACAAACACGGAAAAGAGTTGGAAGTTCAAAAGGAAAGAGATGTTTTAGCCAATTATATAGATCAAGTTGATAGTAATTCAAGTGATATTTTTGTTAGAACAAATAACAAATTAATACGAATACGCAAAGAGCATATTTTATTTGTCGAAGCATTGAAGGATTATGTTATCCTACATTTAGACAATAAAAAATATACCATTCATACAACGATGAAAGATATAGAAACGAAATTAGGTTCTAAGGAATTTATTCGCATTCATCGTTCATTTATCGTGCGATTAGATAAAATTGAATCAATAGAATTACCTAACTTACGTTTAGAACACGATTCACACGTATTGCCTATTGGGGGTTCTTTCAAAGAAGATTTATTCAATAGAATAAATATGATCTAAATACCCTCCTTGCCTTCGACTCCGCTCAGGCTGACAGGAGGGTAAGTATCTATTTTTATAATAATTCGAGGGTGATTTGTCTTTTTCTCACATCTACTCCTACTACTTGTACTTTTACACTATCACCAAAATTGTATTGTTTTTTACTTCTAGCACCAACAATGCAATAATTATCCGCATCGAAGTAAAAACGATCACCAGGAATATCTTGTAAACTGATCATTCCTTCACAGTGATTATCGTTTAGTTTGATAAATAAACCAAAATCAGCAACACCAGAAACAGTTCCTTCAAATTCTTCTCCAACGTGATCTTGCATAAATAAACTTTGGAAGTATTTTGTAGATTCTCTTTCAGCTTCAACAGCTTTACGTTCCATTTTAGAAATGTGTTTACAAACCATTGTAAGTTCATTTCCATAACGGTGTTTTTGTGAAGTTAATTCCTCTAATAAAATACGGTGAACAAGTAAATCTGCATACCTACGAATAGGAGAAGTAAAGTGTGCGTAATAATCAAATGCTAAACCAAAGTGACCAATATTTTGAGTTTCGTAACTCGCTTTTGCCATTGAACGAATAGCCATAGATTGAACTAATGAATATTCATTTGTTCCTTTAATTTCTTCAAATAGTGAATTGATATTTTTTGCAATATCTTCTATTTTTCCAAATTTAAGTTCGTGCCCAAATTTGTTAATGAACATCTTAAATGTTTCAATTTTTAATAAATCTGGTTTGTCGTGACAACGGTATACAAATGGAATTACATCCTTTTTTTGACCACGTTTATGTATAAACATTGCAACGTGTTTGTTTGCTAATAACATAAATTCTTCAATCAATTTATGTGCATCTTTGGACGTTTTAGAATAGACACTTTCAGGGTTACCTTCATCATTTAATTTGAAACGAATTTCTTCACTTTCAATATTCAATGCTCCGGCTTTTAAACGGTATTTTCGCAAAATTTTAGCGATTTTATCTAAAATAAGGATATCTTCTCTAAAATCACCCTCTTTACCTTCAATTATTTCTTGTGCTTCTTCATAAGTAAATCGACGGTCAGAATGGATCACTGTTTTACCAAACCACTCGTTAATTACTTCCCCTTCAAGCGTCATTTCAAACACTGCTGAGAAAGTAAATTTATCTTCATTTGGACGCAATGAACAAGCTAAATTTGATATTTGTTCTGGTAGCATTGGAACAACACGGTCAACTAAATAAACAGAGTTACCTCTTTTCAATGCTTCCTTATCCAATACAGATCCTTCTTGTACATAATGACTCACATCGGCAATATGAATTCCGACTTCAATATTTCCATTTTCTAAATGTAAAATAGAAAGAGCATCATCAAAATCTTTTGCATCAATAGGGTCAATTGTAAAGGTTGTGATATTTCTAAAATCACGTCTGTTTTTGATTTCATTTTCGTCCAAATCCATTGTTACAACTTCTGCTGCTGCAATAACTTCTTGTGGAAATTTATAATCTATTCCTTGCGATAAAAGTATACCAATCATTTCTGTACTGTTGGTATTTTTCTTTCCTAAAATTTCAACTACTTCCCCAAAAGGAAATTCAGCTGACTTCGGCCAAACAGTAATTTTTGTTATTACTTTATCTTGATCTTTTGCCCCATTCAATTTTTCTTTCGGCAAATAAATTTTCACCCCTGATTTTTGATTATCAGGTAAGAAATAAGCGAAAGTATCGTGCATAGAAATTGTACCTACAAATTGAGTTCTTTCACGTTGTAAAACTTCTGTTACACAACCTTCTCTTCTACCCTTTCCATCTTTTAAAATCGCTACACGTACAAAATCACCATTAAGTGCTTTATTGGTATTTTGAGGTGCGATAAATACATCCGTTTCTTTTTTACCAGTCAATAAAAAAGCAGCACCACGTTGCGTGATTTGAATTTCACCTTCAATGGTTTTAATATCTTTATTTCGACAAAATACACCGTGGGTTTTTTCAGTTAAAAAACCAGATGTGCTCAAATATTTTAATATGTCATAAACTTGTTTGCGTAATTCATTTTCACGTACATTCAGGAAGGAACAAATTTCTTTGTGGTTTAATTCTTTGGATATGTTTGCATCAAATAATTTACGTATTGAGTAAGTAAGACTATCTTTTGATTTGGTTCTTTTTGGATTAAATTTTTTTGACATAAAAAGTATATATAATTGCTAATTTACGATAATA
>CANGHE010000232.1 GCA_947453545.1 Flavobacteriia bacterium | reverse complement strand
TGTTTTTCAGCAGATTGAAGAAGTTGTAAGTGAGTCTTGTATACTTGCATCAAATACATCATCCCTTTCTATTGCTTCTATAAGTTCTGTCTTAAAATTTCCTCAGCGTATGGTGGGGATTCATTTTTTTAATCCTGCACCTTTAATGGCGCTGGTTGAGATTATACCAGGAGTTCAAACAACGAAAAATATTGTTGATGAGTCAAAGTCAATTATTGATTCCTGGAATAAGAAATCGGTAATAGTGAAAGATACTCCAGGTTTTATAGTAAATAGAGTTGCAAGACCTTTTTATGGTGAAGCACTTCGTATATATGAAGAAGGGATCGCTGATTTCGCAACAATTGATTGGGCGATGACTCATTTTGGAGGATTCAGAATGGGACCTTTTACATTAATGGATTATATTGGTAATGATATTAACTATACCGTAACAGAGTCTGTTTTCGAAGCTTTTTATTATGATCCTCGTTTTAAACCATCTTTTACACAGAAAAGACACAAAGAAGCAGGATTATACGGCCGCAAATCAGGGAAAGGATATTTTGATTACTCAGAAAATGCCGAAGTTGCAAAACCGAAGGAAGATATGCAATTGGGAGAATATATTTTCAATCGTATTTTAGCTATGTTAATCAATGAGGCGTTTGATGCATTATTTATGCAAGTTGCTTCGAGAGAAGATATTGATACAGCTATGAAATTTGGCGTTAATTATCCAAAAGGATTGTTGGAATGGGCAGAAGGAATTGGGTTAGAAAATGTACTGAATACTTTGACGAATTTATTTAACGAATACGGAGAAGACAGATATCGACCAAATCCTTTATTAAAACGTTCTGTTGCTTCAAACTAAGTAAATTCATCTTTCAATTTAAAATCACACGTCCTCAATAGATTCTACATTATAAGCCTACATTATGAAATTAACGATTACTTTTTTACTAATATTTGCACATTCATTCATTTTTTCACAACTTCCTTCATACGTTCCAAAAAATGGATTAGTAGGTTATTGGCCTTTTGATGGTAACGCAAATGATTATTCTGGAAATAACAACAATGGGGTTGTTAAAGGAGCAACTTTGATAACTGGAAGAACCGGAATAGCAAGTACCGCTTATAACTTCAATGGAAACGATAATACGATTGAGGTTTCACATAACACTATTTTAAATCTAGATACAGCTTTTTCAATTAATTTATGGGTAAAACTTCCTGCTAGCCAAGTGAATAATCCTGCAAGTTATGTGAGTAAATATTCGTTAAGTCAGAAAAGTGGATTTGTTTTTCCTTATATCAATGAAGGGGTGTCTGGTTTTGGTTTAAATCTTACTACTGAAAACGGTACTACTGAAAATGCAGCTGGGCAAGGACAATATCTTACTTCTCAAATTGCGAATAAGACTTCCTGGCACCAATTTACAGCTGTTTTTTCAAATGGAAATTATAAATTATATGTGGATGGATTTATAGTGAAAACTAATTCAGGATTAGGAAATACGCTCGTAAATAATACTAATAACTTGATATTCGGTAATTCAACGGGATACAATCAATTTGCAAAAGGAGGGCTAGATGAAGTAGGAATATGGAATAGGTCTCTGACCGAAAATGAAATAATAGCATTAAATGGATGTGTAGCGCCAATAACAACTATTGCTGCGAATGCTTCTACTAATATTTGTCCAGGCTCCTCTGTTGCCTTATCCGCAAATTCTGGTTCAAATTTTACATATCAATGGTATAGGAATGATACAATAATTCAAGGAGCAACTTCAATTTCATACACTGCAAGCAACATGGGTTCTTACGCAGTTATCGTTAAAAGTGGACCTTGTCCAACGAAAAGTTCACCTATACAAGTTTCTTTCCAATTACCGAATAATCTTCCATACAATCCGTTTAGCGATACTGTAAAATCGTGTATTAATGATGTGGTATTGGATGCAGGAGCAGGATTTACAAAATATGAATGGGGTGATAATTCAATAAATCAAAAGTTAACAGTTAAAGAACCTGGATTTCATAAGGTGAAGATTACCTATGGTAACAATTGTGTTGCATTTGATAGTACCTATGTGGATTTGATTGTACAAGCCAAAATAAGAGCTAATGATACCACGATTTGTTATAGAAATGAGTTATTACTGACGAACGAACCATCAATAAATAACGTTAGATATTTAAAGTATAATGTATACAGTAGTGATTATAATTATTTCGGAGTAAATGAATTAGAAGTCTTTGTTAATGGTGTTAATATTGCTAAAAACAAAAAGATATATTCAAATGCAGGTTGGGGACCTGAGTTAGCTAATGATGGGAATCAAACTACTGGATGGGGATCTTCTTCTTATCATTTTTTTCAAGTTAGTCCAACTACTCCTCATATTTTAATGATTGATTTAGGAGTACTATCTAATTTAGATAGTGTTAAACTTAGAACTTCATCAACAGGTGCTTATTGGAGTAAGCAAAACATTTCTTTAATGACGTCTATAGATTCGTTAAATTGGAAATTAGTTGCTAGGACAACTCTTACTGATGGTGAGGTTTTTAAACCAACTTTTTATAATGGCTATACATATAAATGGTATAAAAATGATAATTTGATAAGTAGCGAAACAAATAGAATATTTCACGTAAAGAATCCCGGTGTTTATAAATTAGAAATTTCCAAAAATAATTGTACTTCTATAAGTAAGAGTATTAACGTGAAATATGACAACCCACCTACAGAAGATGGTGAATACGATGTTTTTCAAGATTCTTTAATCTCTTGTGGCAAAGATTTAGTTTTAGATGCAGGTGTTGGATATAAATCCTATTTCTGGTCAGATAGTTTAAAAACACAAACAAAAACGGTCACAAAATCTGGTAGCTATTCTGCTATTGTACAATATGGTATAAATGGTTGTAAGGCAAAAGATAGTGTATATGTAGAAGTAATTAAATCTGAACTCAACCACAAGGATACTACTATTTGTTTTGAAAATAGCGTTCTTTTGAAACAAAGTAATAAACGTTCTTCTATAAGGTATATAAAGTTTGAATCTTATGCATCTGCTGATGCAAGTCAAGTGAATGTATATGAGATAGAAGTATATTCAAAAGGTATAAATGTTGCATTAGGAAAAAATACAACAGTAAATTCTGGAGGTGGAGGATCTTCTATAGTTGATGGAAATGGATATTCTAGATGGTCAAGTAGTCGAGGTGATTTCGGTGGACCTAGCAAAGATCATCCACATTTTATAATTGTTGATTTAGGTTCAGAATATGATTTTAGTCAACCGACTGATAGGATTGTAGTTAATATAGATGGTTTTGATCATTGGAAACAGAGCTTTTCTGTATTAGCTTCAAGCGATAACAATACTTGGTTTAAGATAGGAGGTGAAGATGATAAAACAGGCATATTTACATACATTTTAGGTGACATCAACTTACTAGGATATAACTATCAATGGTATAAAAACAACACTCCAATTTCATCTGCAATTCAATACAATTATACTGCATCTGAATCCGGAAATTATACATTGAAGGTAACAAAAGGAAGTTGTGAAGTTACTAGCGCACCTGTTAAAATCACGGTTGAATCTCCAACAGTTAATAACACTGCATATAACCCATTTCAAGATTCAATTGTTTCGTGTGGAAAAGACTTAGTCTTAGATGCGGGTATTGGTTTTAAATCCTATTTATGGAATGATAGTTTAAAAACACAAACAAAAACGATTACAAAATCAGGAAGTTATTCTGCTACAGTTGAGTATGGAACAATAGGTTGTAAGGCAAAAGATAGTGTATTTGTAGATGTTGTTAAATCGGTACTCAACCAAAAGGATACGACTATTTGTTTTGGAAATAGTGTTAGATTAACAAATAAAGAAACGCAACCA
>CANGHE010000231.1 GCA_947453545.1 Flavobacteriia bacterium | reverse complement strand
GGGTCGTTAATACCTTCTGCATGCACAATCCCTTTTCCTGCACGCATCCAAGCCAAATCTCCTTTTTCAATCATTGCATCGTGACCATAACTATCAACATGTCTATTACTTCCTTCAATCAAATAGGTGATAGTTGCAATTCCTGCATGTGGGTGAGGAGGTACCCCTTGAAAATTAGGTGTTTTTTCAAAAGGTCCAAAATGGTCCAAAAATACAAAGGGATCTAAGTGTTCAACTCCGCTTGGTATTACTTGTTTCACATGCGGCCCCATGCTTCTGCTTATCGGTGCTATGGCTGAATGTTGTATTTTTTTATGGGTCATATTGTCTGATTGATTTAAGCAATAAAATTAGGGTAAAATCATTAAGAAGTAATTTAAATAATCTGTTTTTCTTATAATTCTGGTACTATTAATAATTAAACATTCACCATTAAACATTCATTTAAACTTTTCCCTTCCAATTCTGTTATGATAAGAAATCAAATTTACAAGATATGCAACGATTTCTCTTCATAGGTGCCAATTCAGATATGGCAATTGCAGCAGCAACATATTTCAAACAACAAGGAATAGAAGTTATAGGACTTTCTCGCACAGAATGTTCGAATGAATACTCTCAATCGTTTCAAATTTCAGGATTATCAGAAACAGATTTCCCACAATTGGACGGACAAATTGACGGATTGGTTTATTTTCCAGGTTCGGTGAATTTAAAACCGATGCGTTCCTTAAAAGAAGTGGATTTGTTGGAAGAATATAAAATTAATGTATTGGGAGCTTTTAATTCGGTGAAGGCATATTTACCAAATTTAAAATTGTCTCAACAAGCTTCTGTTGTGATGTTTAGTTCTGTGGCAGTGCAATTAGGAATGCCGTTTCACGCTTCGGTAGGTATGAACAAAGGAGCGGTTGAGGGATTAGTTCGTTCATTAGCAGCAGAATTATCTCCAGAAATTCGAGTGAATGCCATTGCTTTGTCGTTGACAGAAACCAAAATGACACAACGTATGGTGAATACTGAAGATAAAAAACAAGCCATTGCGCAACGTCATCCATTGAATGCTATCGGAACGTTGGAGGATGTTACACATATGCTTGAATTTCTTTTAACCCCAAAATCGTCTTGGATGACCGGTCAAATTTTACACTTGGATGGAGGAATGTCGGGGGTTAAGAAATAATTCATCATTGAAAATTTATTATGTCTCTTTCTACTGTCAATATTGTTTGGTTCAAGCGTGATTTACGACTAGTAGATCATAAACCATTAGATTTGGCGGTTAAGAGTGGTTATCCTTTGATTTTAATTTACGTTTTTGAGCCATCCGTGATGGAATATGACGATAGTGAAACACGTCATTGGCGATTTGTGAATCAGTCTTTAAGTGATATGCAAAAACAGTTAGACCAATTCGGAGGTAAAATCTATCTGTTTCACCAAGAGGTGAAAACGGTGTTTGAATGGTTCCTTAAACAAGTGAAAATTGAAACCGTTTTTTCATCCCAAGAGATTGGAAATAAACTGACTTTTGACCGGGATCTTGAAATGAAGTCTTGGTTTACAAAACACAACATCTCGTTGAAAGAAAGTAGAACGGGAGGAGTGGTTAGAAGGCTAAAATCTCGTGAGAAATGGGATGTACTTTGGAAAGAAACAATGCTTTCTCCAGTGATCAAAACCGATTTAACACAAATTCAATGGTTTTATTTTGGAGATACTGAATACCAACAAATCAAAGGAGAAGAATTACCGCAAGAAATAAAAGAGCCAAATCCAAATTTTCAGTTGGGGGGAACATCAATGGGGGGGAGGTATTTAAAAAGTTTTTTATCCGAACGATATGTTAATTACAGTAGACACATTTCCAAACCTTTATTAAGTCGTAAAGGATGTAGTCGTATTTCTCCTTATTTGACATACGGAAATCTGAGTATGCGTATGGTGTATCAAGCAACCTTACAAGTTTATCAAACTTCGAATAACAAAAGAGCGCTAGCAAATTTTATTTCACGCTTGCATTGGCAAAGTCATTTTATACAAAAGTTTGAAGATGAATGTAGGATGGAATTTGAACCAGTCAATCGAGCGTATGACAGTATTGTAAAAGAGCGAAATCAAAGGTACATCGATGCTTGGCAACAAGGAAAAACAGGAGTTCCATTAATTGATGCTTGTATGCGTTGCGTTGTGTCTACTGGGTATATTAATTTCCGCATGCGGGCTATGGTGGTTTCGTTTTTTGTTTTCAATTTATGGCAAGATTGGCGTGAACTTCACTTTTTGGCTCGACAATTTTTAGATTACGAACCAGGAATCCATTATCCTCAAATTCAGATGCAAGCTGGGATAACGGGGATTAATACCGTTCGCATTTACAATCCGATTAAGAATTCGGAAGACCATGATCCAGAAGGTGAATTTATCAAACAGTGGTGTCCCGAATTAAAAGATATCCCTGCGCATTTACTTCACGAACCTTGGAAGTTAAATGTTTTCGAACAAGAGATTTATAATTGTCACATTGGAGAAGATTACCCTGCGCCTATTGTTGACATTGAAGCGACTCGGAAATATGCAAGCGATATCATTTGGGGAATGAGAAAGCAATCCTACACGAAAGAAGAAGGAAAAAGGATTTTACAAAAACATGTAAATCAACGAAGAAAATGATTTTTTTCCTGATTATACTGAGTTTATCGTAGTTAAGAAGTACAAAGAAGTTGATAAAACAATAAACATATGAAAACATCCATCGTTTGGTTTACCAATAATCTGAGGGTCAATGATAATAAACCTTTCATTGAAGCTATTAAAAAGGGAAATGCTGTTCTTCCGTTGTTTATTTTTGATCCTGCTTGGTTGGAAACAACTTCGTTTGGGACTAAAAAGATGGGCGTTCTTCGTCTAAAATTTATAGTTGAGAGTTTGATAGAATTAAACCAAGAACTAAAAATGTTAGGAAGTAGTTTATTGGTGAAATTTGGTAATCCAATTGATGTTATTTCTCAGTTAGTGGATGAATATAAAGTTGTTTGTGTAAATGCAGTTGAACCTCCTGCTTTCGAAGAAAGAATAGTACAAAATGAAGTTGAAAAGATTCTATGGAAAAAAAGTTGTGTGTTGAATGTATATGATGCGAATACCCTTTTTGAAATAAAAGAATTACCCTTTCCTTTAAAGCAATTGCCTGATGTTTTTACTAAGTTTAGAACTATAATAGAAAAAGAATGTATTGTAAATGATCCAATTGTTTTTTCTGAAAAGATAATCTCCCCTAAACTTCCACAATTTCAAATACCAACTCAGATCCAACAATTGATTGAGGAACTTAAAATAGATAATCGTTCTGCATTTCCATTTCAAGGAGGATTAAAAACAGCAAACGAAAGACTTCAAACTTATTTTTTTGAATCAGATTTAGTTGCAACTTATAAAGAAACAAGAAATGGAATGATCGGAACAGATTATTCATCCAAGTTTTCACCTTGGTTAACCTTGGGGTGTATTGGTCCTCGAGAAATTGTTGATCAACTTCATCACTATGAAGCTACTAAAATCAAAAATGATTCTACCTATTGGTTGTATTTTGAATTGTTGTGGAGAGAGTATTTTCATTGGGTAATGCGCAAATACGATCGAAAATTGTTTCTGAAAAATGGAATAAAAGAAAATGAACCTATTTCAAGACAAACTAATTTAGAATTGTTTGAAAAATGGAAAAACGGTGAAACAGGTAATGAATTTGTAGATGCCAATATGAGAGAATTAAATACAACTGGTTTTATGAGTAATCGAGGACGTCAAAACGTTGCTAGTTTCTTTTGCAATGATTTACAAGTTGATTGGAGATTAGGAGCTGCATATTTCGAAGAACAATTAATCGATTACGATGTTTGTAGTAATTGGGGAAATTGGGCATACAT
>CANGHE010000230.1 GCA_947453545.1 Flavobacteriia bacterium | reverse complement strand
GCAGTTTACGTAGCTACTAGCATTATTAAAAATGGCAAGATCTTTTGTTAAAAGATCTAATTTTAATGTTTCGGCTTCAATTTTTACTGGTTTCATAGGATTGATATATTTAGTTATACAAGTTAACCCATTGGGTGTAATTATTCAAAATAAAATAAATTAAATAAATATTGGTCAAGATTTTGAAATTCAGCATCTTGAATTTAAAATAAAGCTAATATTCATTTCAAATAGATTAAAAAATTATTTAAGAATTTTAGAAGTTATAAGTTCTTTGAATTGTGAATTAGATATAAATATGGTTTAGGCCGTAAGAATAAAATTATCAATTCTTTTATTTCTTGGAATAGCAGTATTTGAAAAAGTAATTTCATATTTTGGCATCTTAAATTCTGAATTCACAAATATATGACAATAAATAAATAAAAAGTTTTTAAAAACTAAAAAAGTAAAAATTTTTTAATTATATTTGTTTTTTGATTTTTTAAAATTCTGAAATAAGAAATTTATTGCCTTCATTTAATTTTATTTTTTGCAATTGTATTTAATTAAGAATGTTTTAAAAAATAAAAGAGTTAAAAAAAGATTATTTATTTCCAATTAAAGAGATTTGAGATTAGAAAAATCTGTTCAGTAGAATTGTTATGATTTCCAAATAAACTATAATAAATGTATAGTCTTCACTACTAACATAATTAAGAAAAAAATAGAAAATAGTGTTACAGTCTGTGTTAAAAATACACAAACAGGAGAGGAAGTATCTTAATACATTAGAAACGACAAAAAATTCAGATTTTTTAAATTTATTAAAGTCTACTGAATCTATAGTTGTAGAATTAATAGTGCTAAATTATATTTTTATTGATTTAAACATTTTTTATAGTAATGTAACAAGTTCAATTACTGCAAGATTTGAATATGATTTTTTTAATTTATCTCCGAACTAATTTGGTTCGGAAGCTGTATTAATATCTTTAATTGAAGAAATAGGAGATGAAATTTTTTATGATGAATTATGTAGTATATAATTTAGAACCACTTCTTAAAAAGTATTAATGACAATAGAAAAAGATTTAACTATAAAAGAGATATTAAATGACAAATAGAGCCAAAGATTTTGTAGCATATTCTATTGCTCAAAACGATGTTTTAATGATAAATATGTTAACTTATTATTTAGCAAAAAGACCCTCAAATGAAATTTTATTTGACTCTATTGCTAATACTCTAAAATTTGATCAACATCTTAAGAGTGCCAAACAATATTTCGAGATATTGCCCCCGATTTCCCAATCTAATGCAGATATGGCTTATGCCTTAGTTTCATTTATTGAAGCTTTATTCACTATAGAACAAATAGAATCAATCACCAACCATAGTGCCATTACACTATTAAATAATATGACATGAAAAATCAATTGGAAACCTTAGATGAAGTGATAAGTAAATTTACAGTAGAGGAAAAAAAACTAATGAATGAAAATCGTTTTCCTTATATCTTCTCAAAAGCATGGGTTTATTTAAAAATGGGCCATGAAAAATATAGAAAAAATGATACCTTTTCTCAGCCTCCATTGGAATTTGATGAAGAGGATTTAGAAATTTTAGCCAATGGTTGTAGGCAAGTACTTAAAGGTATAGGTTTAACTAAAGAAAATCCTTTTTCGGAAATAGATGTAATGGGGTTTAGTGCCTTATTTAGATTGTTTCATTTTCAGAAAATTGATAGAAAAACCAACCATAATGTTATATTTAAAGATAAAAATGGAGCAATAGATGTTATTACGTTTGAACATGTTGTAGATGGAGGTCAAGTAGTTTATTATAATTTTTGCGAATACCTAAATATCGATTAATTTTATACTATGAGAAAATATTTAACTTTTTTATTTGTTGTGTTGTTTGGAAATTTTGTTTTTGCCGACAGCCCCTTGACATCTACTGCTATCTATAAAGCTTATTTGGATGTACCTATGGTGGCTAAAGTTTCAAAATCAAATGGGATTTTAAACGATGAAGTTTTTGATTATTTAAATTCCAATTTAAATAGTCTTGACAAAAAAATAGCGGTAATAAATGCTTTAAAATGGAATGTTAGAGGTAAAAAAAATGCAGTATATTACCTGAAAAAAATATATGCTATACACAAAGATTATACAAATAAAAATTTTTATAGTAAAGGCTCAGCTCAAGAATTAATACTTTATGCTTATTTGAAATCGTTGGACAATTATTTCGATGTAAAAAAAGCACTTGTTTTTTCTAATAGAGCGGTTAAACTTAATCCCAAATCTTATACTCTTTCTATTATTAATAAATTGATTAAGGCACAAACAATTCCTCATCACGAATGGTGTGAAATATACCAATTAATGAATAAAATTAGAGGTAATAAAAAAATAGTTTTTGACTTAAGAAAAGAAGCAGTAAATATTATTTTTAAATACACCGATGGTTACAAAACCTATTGCTCAAATTAGAAAGAAATAGTTTTCACATAAATAAAAGAATAAAAATCTCTCTAAAAAAGAGTCTCTAAAAATAGCAAGATATGGCAACACCTCTCTTTAAATTCCAGCATCCAGACTTACCTGGTGAGGATTTATATTTTATACATAACACTTTTTTCGAATTGCCAGAAACAATTCCTATGGATTTATCTACATTCATTTGGTATAATTTAAATTCTCGTAGAACTTTAGAAGGATTTTTTGCTGCTTGGGATAACTTGAATGAGTTTCAAACTTCTTTGAATAATGAATCATTTGACAACTATTTTGATGAAAATCAAAAGCAACAACTTTATGATGATGCTATATTTGGTATGTCATTGAAAGAAGCTCAAAAAAATCATAAAGAGACAATAAAACTTAAAGAATTTATAGATTTTGAAAAGTATAAAACGGAAGACATTTCGGATTATGTAAATCCAAGTGTGAAATTGGATTATTTAAATGGGGATATTAAGTTAGCTACTTTTTATTCACGTCATTACTTTATGCAATTTATCTGGGATAACTTTAATGATAAACTGGATGAAACAGCTTCTTATAAGTGTGACAGAGAAATTATATTAGCATTAATTAATTTTAATGGATTGGGACTTTCCTTTGCTTCTGAAAATTTAAAAAAGGATAGAGAAGTGCTTCTTCTGGGAATTAAAAATGATTTCAGAGCTTTTCATTTTGTTGATGATTCACTTAAAGGAAATAAAACTTTTATTTTAGAAACACTTAAAATAAATTTACGTGTTTATTCACTTTTAACTGAAAAATTAAAAAAAGATGATGACATTCTTTTTGAATCAGGAAAACAAGAATGCCTTTTCTTTTTTAAAAAAGAAATTGAAAATATAGAGGCCACGGAATATTCATTCAGATATAATTCACAGGAAGTTCATGACGAAGATTGTAGCCAGGAAACAATTGATTTTTATAATAATATTTCCAACGAAATAGAGAATTCTTTAATGAATAGTAAAGAATATGCTGTCGATGGTCCCTTCTTTTTTGCTTTTGAATTTTCCTTTTCTTATGAGCTATTAAAAAATGATGAAGACTATATTTTAAATTTATTTAAACTTTGGCCTCATTATTTGGTTGACTATAATATATTTTATTCTGTAGCATCTTCAAGATTACTTCAGTCTAAAGAATTTATTGCGAAGCTTTTAAAATCAGAAACAAAAGGCCCAGTTATATGGTCTTGGAAGGAGTTTCCAACTTCCTATTGGAGCGATGTGGAGTTTTTAAAAGCAGCTATAAAGGTTAATGGTGATGCACTTCAATATGCCAATGATATCTATAAGAAAAATAAAGAAGTAGTCATAACAGCATTGAAATCAAGTAAGAGTGCCATTCAATTTGTTGATGAGTCTTTAAAAAATGACGAGGATGTTTTGACATTATTATCCATTAATCCTATAGAAAT
>CANGHE010000229.1 GCA_947453545.1 Flavobacteriia bacterium | reverse complement strand
GCTAAGTAGATACCTGTTTTGTAGATATCCGCAGAAAGTTCTGGTGGTGTCATCTCTAATGCACTTAATATCGCTTCTTCAATTTTAGAAATTGTTTTATCTAATGCGTGAGCAACCTCTGTATAAGAAACAATTATTTCTTTTGGAATACCCGTCATTAAGTCACGGCCACGAACAGCGAAATCTGCTGGTGGATTTTCCAATTCAGGAATAGCTGCACCAACTTCGATTTTCAATAATTCTGCTGTACGTTCACCAATCAAGATGTTGTGTTGACGACGCATATATTCCTCAATATCTTGTGTGAAATCATCACCCGCAACACGGATAGACTTATCACAAACGATACCTCCTAATGCGATAACCGCAATTTCAGAAGTACCACCACCTATATCGATGATCATATTACCCATTGGTTCTTCAACGTCAATTCCGATACCAATAGCAGCAGCCATAGGTTCGTGAATTAAGTACACTTCTTTTGCACCAGCGTGCTCACAAGAATCGCGTACCGCACGTTTCTCTACCTCTGTAATCCCAGAAGGAATACAAACCACCATACGCAACGTAGGTGTAAAGAAACTTTTGCCCGTATTAATCATTTTAATCATCCCACGAATCATAGACTCCGCACTTTGGAAATCCGCAATCACACCATCTTTCAATGGTCTAACTGTTTCAATCAATTTATGCGTTTTACCGTGCATCTGTTGCGCGCGTTTACCAATAGCAACGATGTTTCCCGTTTGGATATCTTTGGCTACGATTGAAGGTTCATCAACAACCACTTTGTCATTCATAATGATCAGTGTGTTTGCAGTACCTAAGTCAATCGCAATCTCTTGTGTTAAAAAACTAAATAAACCCATTTTCCTTTGTTGCTTCTCTTAATGAGAAGACTGTTTTAGTGCATTTATCGAAAAATCACGTTTTTTGTTACACTTTTCGCAAAAAATATTTTTTAGTGCTTGAAGTGTCTGTTACCTGTCATCACCATTGCTAAACCATTTGCATCGCAATAATTCACTGACAAATCATCTTTGATAGAACCACCTGGCTGAACAACAGCTGTAATTCCTTCGTTGTGAGCAATCTCAACACAATCTGGGAAAGGGAAAAATGCATCAGAAGCCATCACCGCACCTTTCAAATCAAAGTTGAAAGATTTTGCTTTGTGAATTGCTTGTGCTAAGGCATCTACTCGGGAAGTTTGCCCTGTTCCACTTGCCAATAATTGATTGTTTTTTGCTAAAACGATCGTATTTGATTTTGTATGTTTCACCACTTTATTAGCGAAAATCAAATCTTCGATTTCTTGTGAAGTCGGAGCAACTTTCGTTACTGTTCTAAAATCAGAAGCAATTTCTGATAATAAATCTTTGTCTTGTTCTAATACACCGTTCAAAATTGTTCTGAATTGTTTTTTAGGTAATTCTACATTGTTTTGAACTAAAATCACACGATTTTTTTTAGATTTCAAAAGTTCCAATCCTTCTGCTTGGTAGCCTGGTGCGATCACCACTTCACAAAATAGTTCATTGATTAATGTTGCTGTTGCTAAATCAATCTCCGTATTAGAAATTAAAATTCCACCAAAAGCAGAAACAGGATCCGCTGCCAAGGCAGTTTCGTATGCTTCTTTGATTGTGCTTCTTGTAGCCAAACCACACGCATTGTTGTGTTTCAAAATAGCAAAAGTAGGACCATCTGCTTTGAACTCACCCAACAACTGCACCGCTGCATCAACATCTAATAAGTTATTGTAAGATAACTCTTTTCCATGAAGTTTAGTGAAAATTTCATCTAAATTTCCATGAAAAATGCCTCTTTGATGTGGATTCTCGCCATATCTCAATACTTGTGAGGTTTTAATACTCTCATTGAAAGCAACTTTTTCACCTTGATTGAAATAATGATAGATTTGCGTATCATAATGTGACGAAACGTGGAAAGCATCTCTTGCAAAATTCTTACGCTCTTCCAATGAAGTAGCACCGTCTACATTTGAATTTAAAATTGTTAAAAATCCCTCGTATTGTTCTTGTGAAGGAATAATTACAACATCTTCGTAATTTTTAGCAGCAGCACGAATTAACGAAATACCACCGATATCGATTTTTTCAATGATGTCTTCGTGACTTGCACCAGAAGCAACAGTTGCTTCAAATGGATATAAGTCAACAATCACTAAGTCGATTTCAGGAATTTCAAATTCTGCAATTTGTCCTTGATCTTCTGAATGATTTCTTCTATTTAAAATACCTCCAAACACTTTTGGGTGTAAGGTTTTCACACGACCTCCTAAAATAGAAGGGTAAGAAGTCAAATCCTCCACGCGTTCAACAGCAACACCTAAACCTTCAACGAAAGCTTGTGTTCCTCCTGTGGAATAAATTGTTACTCCTAGTTCGTTTAATCTGTGGATAATTGGCTCTAATCCAGTCTTATCATAGACGGATATCAATGCGCTTTTGATTCTTTTAGACGTGCTCATTTTTAAAGTATAAAATAGACCACAAAATTAGCGCAAAAAAAGGAGAATTTGATAGTTATATTAATAAATAATTAGGAATATGGAAAGAAAATGAAGAACTCGATTTTTTGAGTTTATTTAACTGATTAAAAAGATACATTCGTGACAATTACTCCTCCACAAACAATCTCACCACTTCAATTCGGCGGTCCGAGACTTCTTCTATCACTAATCTTAGTTTATTAGTCGTAATTTCTTGTCCTGCCTCAGGGATAGATGCCAATTCATTGATAATTAAACCACCCAAAGTTTCGTATTCTTCGGATTCTTTTAAACCAAATTTGTAATTTTCATTCAAATAATCGATGTCGGTACGAGCAGAAAAACGGTATTCAGTTTCTGAGATTTTTTCTTCTAACCAATCTTCTTTGTCGTGCTCGTCTTCAATATCTCCGAATATTTGCTCAATGACATCTTCCATTGTAATGACTCCTGCTGTACCGCCGTATTCATCTACTACCACAGCAATACTTACCGACTTTGTAGTGAACATTTCTAATACTTCCTTAGCCGGAGAAGATTCAGGAACAAAAGGAATAGGTCGCATTATTTTAGCAATGGATGTAGGTTTTTTAAACAATTCAAAAGAATGAATATAACCAATGATATTGTCAATCGTATCTCTGTATATCAATACCTTAGATATTCCAGTACTAACAAAAATAGCATGCAAAGCATTGATTTCTTCATCCACTTCGATAGCAATCAACTCTGGACGAGGCACCATACAATCACGTGCTTTGATTTTGGAGAAATCTAATGCATTTTGTAATATTTGAATCTCATTACCAAAATCTTCCTCTTCCTTAATACGCTCATTCATATCTTGAACGTAATGTTCCAAATCCACCTTCGAGAAAACCTTTTCTGTATTCGTTATCTCTACCTTCATCAAACGCAAAAAGCGCATACTGATGAACATTATAATGGAAGTTGGTAAAAATAAAATCCAATAGAATAGATAGGCAGGAACCGCAAATGATTTCATTAATCCATTTGGATTCAACTGAAAAATTGCTTTTGGTAAAAACTCAGCAATAATCAATACAAGAATAGTAGAAAGAACCGTTTGAAGTAACAAAGTAAGTACCTCTCCGTGAATACCCCAAGATTCAATCACAGGATTCAATAATTTGGCAGCACTCATACCAAAAAGTACCAAGGCAATATTGTTTCCCAATAACAAGGAAGCAATAAAATGCCCTTCTTTATTATAAAGGAAGCGCAATACTCTCCCTTTTAATGAACCTTTATTGATGTCTAATTCTATGCGTAATCTACTTGAAGAAACAAAGGCAATTTCAACGCCGGAACAAAAAGCAGAAACTAATAAAGTGCAAAATATAATTATCAGATCGGGGTCCATTTGGAAGTTCTATTGATTATTTTGAGTAGTTGATAAGATCAAACCCAATATCTTTTCGGTAATAGG
>CANGHE010000228.1 GCA_947453545.1 Flavobacteriia bacterium | reverse complement strand
CGAATGGGAAAGACAAAGTAGAAATGAATAAATGGATTAAAGAAAATTTACACGATAAAATTGAACAATATTTAAACACAAAAAGAGAATAAAGCCAGCAGGTAACAGGCGTTTGGCAAGATTGCGAATTTTGTAGTAAATTCACGTTTATTTCTCGCAAGAAATTTTATCTTTGATAGAAAATAATCGGTTCCGAACTTCGCAACCTCGCCAAGCGCCGGGACGTTGCACGATACCTTTGCCAAAATTACGCATAAAAAAAGAATGCACTAACCAGTTTAATTGTAGCAAGGATATTAATAACGGGACCTAACAAATCCTTTTCTTCCCAACAATTGTAAAATGAAAAGGTGCAAAATAAAAAAACAATGAAAAACAAGAAAACTATGTATTTTGAGGTACTCTTTTTATTTAGTATTTTATTTCTTTCAAGTTGTGAAAACCAAGAAATAAAAAATAATAAAAGTGATGTTTCAAAAGAAATGGCAATACAAATTGCTAAAGTGTATTTTAATAAAATTAAACTTTCAAATTCAAACATTTCTAAGATTACAGTTGAAGTTCTTAAAACAATTAAAGATGTTTCTGTTTTAAAAACTGAAAATCAAGACAATGCTTTATATGTAATTAACTATAATGAAGGGGGATTTATTCTAATATCTGCAGACAATAGAATAAGTCCTGTTTTAGCCTTTTCCGAAACTGATAATTTCAAGTCTGACTTAAACGAATTACCTCCTCCAGTTGCTGATTGGTTGCAGAATGAGATTGATTGGGTAAAATATGTAAAAGACCAAGAAAATTTAATACAATCAGAGCCTATTAAGGCGGATTGGGATTTTGCTAGTAATAAAGCAGTTCCCCCACCCCCAGGTCCAGCACCGTGTGATGATATTGTAATCCAGAAAGGTCCATTACTAACAACTAATTGGGATCAAGGTTGTAGTTATAATAATTTACTTTCTGATTGTTCAAATGTCAACAGTTGTAATAAAGTATATACAGGATGTGTTGCAACGGCAATGGCTCAAGTTATGAAATATTGGCACAAACCCAATTCTTATAATTGGAATAATATGCCTAATTTATATGGTACAATTGATACACAACATTTAATGAAAGATGTTGGTGCTTCTGTAAATATGAGTTACGGATGTTCTTCTTCTGAAGCAACTAATCAAAGTATTGTACCTGCATTTATGTACCAATTAGGATATAATGCAACTCGAACACAAGATTTTCTATCAAATTATAACACAATTGTTCAAAATATTGATTGGAACAGACCTGTTATTCTTACAGGAGCTTCAAAAAGGAGTGGACTTACTTGGCCATGGAATTATGAATATAATGGTCACTGTTGGGTTTGTGATGGTTATATTTCTTATACAATTTTTGAAAGAGATGATATGAATAATTGCACAGGTGGAGGTTGGGGCTATCTTTTTTTTCATATGAATTGGGGATGGGGAGGTTACCTCAATAGTTGGTTTGCTTTTAATAATTTTAATCCTGGTACATCAACATTTAATTATAATAGAGAAATAATTTACAATATAACTCCTAAATAATCTAAAATTATGAAAAATTTATTTTTATTTGTTAGTTTAACACTAATATCTTGTAGTAAAGATTCACCAAATAATAAAGTTGCAGACAATTTTGATACAAAAATTGATATCTGTTTAGTTGATAATAGTGGGAACTATTTAATTAATAATTCCATATATCCATTTAATAGTGTTTCAGTAAAATATTTAGTGAATAATAGTATAATTAACCCTCCATATCAAGGTTCTCAACCAATTTTATCAGATGACAGTCTCCCTAAAAGGATTCGGTTTTTTTTAAACAATGATTCGTCGGAAGAATATCCAATAACATATGTTTATTGGAATACAGCTGATACTGACACTATTAAAGCTCACTTTAGCAGAGGAAATTCAAACGGACAAAATTATGTTGTTTTAGATAAAGTATGGTATAATAATAAATTAATTAACCCAACAGACTATATTAATCCGGGTTATTATATCAAGATTATTAAATAATAGTTTTAATTTACATATAATGTGAAAATAAATAAAATCAGTTTTGAAAATTCAAAACTGATTTTATTTTTAACTTTGAAAAACATAAAATAAGGCATCGTGCAACAAGCGTTTTGCAAGATTGCGGAGTAAGTGATTAATTTAATGGTTTTTTTTGTATCTTTGAGGTAAGTGATTAACCGAAAGTTAAGGCTTCTTTAGTCCGCAGCCTCGCAAAGCACTGGGACGTTGGCAGATATTTTGAGCGACAGAAATCCTAAAAAGAACCGAATTTAAACAAAAACAGAAAATGACAAAAAAACAATTTTACATTATATTATCAATTCTATTAGTAGCGATATTAATTTTTTCTAATCCAAGCGAAGAAGTTCACATTCAAAGTGTGAAATCAAAACTTAAAATAGCATTTAAGAAAAAAATGAGTTCTGAAATAGTAAAAAATCAAAACGATACATTTTCTTCATTAGGAAATGGTTTAGGTTTATTATTAGGAGATAGTTTTATTGATAAATTAACCGACGGGTTTGTAACTCGAGATAATTTCTTTTTATTTTCACTAACAAAAGCTGAGTTTAAAGGACAACAAAAAACTATTGGATTTGGTATACTTGGAAATGTTTTTTTATCTGATAAAATCGAAAATGTTTTCAAAGAAAACGAAGATAATGAAATAAAAAAAGATGAAAAATCAGAAAGCGAAACAAATAACGAAAGTGATGATGTAACTGATGAAGATTTTAAAAACAGTTTACAATCAAACAATCAAAATTCAGATAAATATGAATTTACTGCTGATATGTTAATTGATAGGAATGATAGTAGAATTAATGATTATATTGTAGATAAAGACGATTTTTGTTATGGTGAAATTAGAAAATACACGAATGAAGTAAATCCCCAAAATAATTATCATTATGCTGATTTGACAATTAAAATTTCTGAATCAAATCAATATTTAATTGATGAAGGTTATAAAAATGGTGATGAAATATTAATAGATTTAGATGCCGAAGCAATTGGTTTTAATGGAAAATCGAAAATGTGCGAAACTTGTGCAGAAGATTTTAAAGAATTATTAAAAGTTGGAAGAAAAATAAAATTCAAAACAACTATAACAACTGGTGCCGGTAGTTCTGGTGGCGGAGCAATATGGGGATTAATATATATAAGTAAAAACGAATAATTATGGCGTTTAAAGATGGTGTTGTAAATTTTGAATTTTATAATAAATCAACAGTTAGAATATTATGGATACTCAAGGAAGTTAATCACGATGGAGATATTAGCGATTGGGATATGACAAAAATATTGCAAGAAATTAAAACTAAAAATGGCATTGAATCAGGTTGGGAAAAAACTTTTGGACCAATTGTTCATACAACCTATGGAATACTTAATCAAAAAATATGGGATGAAATTCCATATTATTATGATAAACCAGAAATCGTAGATGTTTTAAAAGAAATCGCATACATTAATGTCAAAAAAACAGCAGGCGATTCATCTACACATTTTACAACATTGGAAAGAGCTTATGTTGAGAATAAAAAGTTATTATTTGAACAAATAAATGACATAAATCCTTCAATAATAATTTATGGAGGAACTTATTATTTATTTAAAAATGACATTGATGAAAACGTGAAAAATAAAAGTATAAAACATATTGATGCATATCATCCAGCTCAAAGACAAATTACACACGAAAATTATTGCAATCAAATAATTGAAGAAGCAATAAGATAAAAAAATGAAAAAAACATCTGCCAACAGCTAGGGTTTCGTTGGGCTTGCAAAGCCAACAATGAAACCCGTGTTGAACGGAACCGATTGTATTTCCGTAACACTATGGGTTTATCGTAAAGATTTTAGAGTACATTTCAAGAGCCAAGTGGGGCTCTTTTTTTTGGAGTGTT
>CANGHE010000227.1 GCA_947453545.1 Flavobacteriia bacterium | reverse complement strand
GATTCTGCTTATTCCTCAACAAGTGATGAGGTTATAGCAAAACCAGTGAAAGAGAATGATAGTAACACAGATGAACCAATTCCTTATGCGAATACCTGTATTGTCTTTTTATTATTATTGGTGGTTGTTTTAGCTACTTTGTTAATTGTGAAAAATAAGAGGAAGCAACAAGAAATGATAGAATATCCTGTCGAGAACACAAATGAAGTCCAACCGATTCAAAGAGTTCAGGCAGTTGATTTTTCTCAAGAGGTAAAGCGTTGGATTGCAGAAGATAATTACGACCAAGCTTATGCAACAATTCATAAACACTTACCAAAAACGTTGTTAGTGAAAGTGAATGAAACAACAACCGATGTTACCTTAGATACCTTAGTTTCTTATTTAGAATCACAACACTTCCCAACGTATATAATTGATGATTATCAGTTTATTATGCGAACCTGTGAACAAACAATGTATGCTTATGAAGATAAACGTACAGAGTGGAATGAAGTATATGCAAAAATGCAAGGTATTTTGAATTATCTCAATGCTTGATGCTTTTTTATATCTTTGATTACTAATTAGAGAGGATTGCGTCCATTTATCTTTTTGTTGTTATTATTTTGTTTTCAACTAACCGCACAAGAGCAGTTGACGTTTCGCGTGCGTGATGCTGAAACGAAACAAATACTCCTCGGAGCACGACTTAAACTGAACAACAAAGAACTAAAAGCAAATCAAGGAGTCTATCAAATAGATTTGTGGGAGTTTCCAGATTCAGTAGTATTTGAATGTAAATCAAAGGGATACCAAACTAGAAAAGAGAAATTATTATTCACTCAAAATGATACTATTTTCTTCCTTTCACCTCTAGTTCAAGAAATAGAAGAAGTTGTAATATCTTCCAACCAAAAAGCCGGAAATTCAGCTAATGAATTAGGAACATTAACATTAACAAAAAAACAAATAGAAAAACTGCCTACGTTTTTGGGAGAAAGTGATCCTATCAAAGCGATGCAACTCTTACCGGGAATTCAATCTTCGGGTGATGGAAATGGTATTTATGTGCGAGGTGGTGGAATCGATCAAAATTTGATTTTGTTGGATGAAGTTCCACTCTATAATATTTCTCATCTTTTTGGTTTCTTTTCTGTTTTTAATAACGGAGCGATTCAGAAAATGGATGTGTATAAAGGGGGAATGCCTGCTAATTATGGTGGACGTATTTCATCAGTGGTTGCAATCACAGGTCAAACGGGTAATTTAAGGAAATGGAAAGTAGATGGAGGTATCGGAATTTTAGCATCGAATCTTACCATACAAGGTCCAATTAAAAAAGACACTAGTTCAATTATTATCTCTTTACGAAGAACTTACGTAGATGTATTTCAGCGTTTATTAGCAAGTAAGAATGACCATTTCGCTTCGAATTATTATTTCTACGATGTTAATTTCAAGTATTTTCATCGCTTTAACGATAAAAATAGATTAACGATTTCATCTTTTTTAGGAAAAGACGATTTCTTATATAATGATCAATGGGACAATGCTTTCGCAAATCAGATCGACTGGGGAACTAAATTACTTTCAGCAAAATGGACTCATGTATTTTCTGAGCGAACCGCTATGAATGTGATTGTAGGATTAACAAATTACCAATTGAATTTTGCAGCGCAGATATACAGTTATCATTTGTCCTTATTGTCTCAAAATAGAGATTATTTAGCAAAAGTGGAATTTACAACAAATTTTACTAAGCGTCATACATTGAAGTATGGAATAGAAAATACATATCGAAAAATTGCACCGAATAATTTTGCTGTTCAAGGACAACAAGAAGCTAGTAAGCTATCTAAAAACGTTCAATTATTTTCCAACGAGTTGGCGTTCTTTGTCAATGATGATTTTGTTTACAATGAAAAATGGTCAGTAAGTATGGGTATGAGATATTCTATTTTTCATCAGTTAGGTCCCTTTGATCGTTTTTCTTTTGGTAATAACATTGCTGATAATACGGAAGTTCATTATAATAATGGAAAACAGGTTGTTATGTATGGTAATCCTGAGCCTCGTTTAGCAGTTGATTACAAGTTGAATCCATTAAATTCCATTAAATTGGGATTTACCCAAAATTACCAATACATTCATCTTGCACCCGTATCTTCTATTTCTCTTCCAACAGATGTTTGGGTACCTAGTAGTTCGATAATTAAACCGCAAGAAGGTAAACAAATTTCGCTTGGTTATTTTAAAACTTTTGAAAACAAGGGTATAGAGTTTTCAGTTGAAACTTATTATAAAAAAATGAATAACCTTATTGAGTACAAAGAAGGTGTAATGAGTCTTGTTTCATTAAAATCGAATTACGATGATAATTTTTTCTTCGGAAAAGGGGAGAGTTATGGTGTAGAATGGCTAGCGCGTAAAAACGTAGGTAAATGGAATGGCTGGTTAGGTTATACCTTATCTAAATCAACACGAAGTTTTCCAGATATAGAAACAGGACGTGTATACTTTGCTAAAAATGATAGAAGACATGATATTTCTTTTGTTGTAAATTATGAATTATCGTCGAAATGGACTTTATCAGGTGTATTTGTTTTCAAATCAGGAAATGCAATTACAATTCCCTTGAGTAGGTATATACTGCAAGGAAATATCATAAATACATATAGTCCAAAAAATGATTATCGTATTCCACCGTATCATAGAGCAGATGTATCTATTACTTATATTTACAAGAAAACACAAAAGCACGAAGAGAGTTTTAATTTCTCTATTTACAATATATACGGAAGACAAAATCCCTTTTATATCTATTATGAAACCAAGGGTGATTTATCTAAGTTTTCTATTGAAACTAAAGCCAAACAAGTTTCATTATTTACTATTTTACCTTCCATCTCTTGGAAAATTGCCTTTTAATATGAAAAGTTTTATTGTCATTTTGACTGTGATGTTATTTATTCTGAGTGCTTGTACAAAGGAAGTGAGGATGGATTATCCCTCTACTGAAAAGCAATTGGTTGTTGAAGGATATATCGAACCTGGCAGATATCCAGTTGTTTATCTCACGAAAAGCAGTCCTTATTTTGAAAAAATTGATAGCTCTAATGTGATGAAGCTAATTGCTAGTGTTGCCAAAGTGTCGATTAGTAATGGGGAACAGTCTGAGGTGCTAACATTAAGATATGCTAAAAACATTTTCCCTCCATATTATTTTGAAGGTACAGAAATTAAGGGCGAATTAGGTAAGTCTTACACGTTAACTATTGAATTAGGAGGTAAAACATATACATCTACTACAACATTAATGGAACCAGTTTCTTTACAAAAGATTTCATTTGTAAAAACTACTAATAATGATGAACAAAATTTTTTAAGTTTAAATTTTATTGATCCTAAAGGAGTTAAAAACTGTTATCGTGTATATACGAAACGTATAGGTAAAGATCCAGATTTTGTTCCTTGTTATCTTTCCACATTTAATGATTATGGTTTTGATGGGCAAGAATTCAATTTTGAAGTTATTCGAAGTTACTCACCAGTGATACAAACGGATAATGGACGCTATTTTGTGAAAGGCGATTCGATTATGGTTAAGTTTTGTTCGATTGATGAACGTCAGCATAATTATTGGAAAAGTGTTGAAACTCAAATTGCAATCTCAGCGAATCCTTTTGGACTTTCAAGTAGTGACCCACTTTCATTGATCAGTGGCGGGGCATTAGGTGTATGGGCAGGATTAAGTTCAAAATATTATTCAATTAAAATAGATTGATTTACAGTGTTTTATATATTAATCATGTTTTTTTATTTTCTTAATTAAACCTTTCTCTATGTCTTTAGTCATAGATATATAAACTATTAAAAAAATAGAAATTATGAAAAAGTTAGTATTATCAGTATTAGTTGTATTAGGAGGAACAACTTTATTCGCACAAGAAGCACCAGCAAAAAATCCACAAAGAGAAGAGATCAAACAAGATAAAGGCG
>CANGHE010000226.1 GCA_947453545.1 Flavobacteriia bacterium | reverse complement strand
TGGCTTTTGTATTTGTTATTACACTACTCTTTTTCTACCTACCTATTCGTATTTTTTTAACAACTGAGAAGCAAAAACAAGGTATTGTATTCCCCATATTTGTTTTTTGGTCGCGATTACTTTGTTTTCTCTGTTTGTTTCGCGTGAAGTCAAATAGATTTGAGCGTTTACCAGCTGGACCGGTTGTTTTTATCGCTAATCATACATCTTTCTTGGATATCATTTTTATGTATTTGTTATTTCCTGACAAACCTTTTTTGTTTTTAGGCAAGGCTGAATTATTGAATGTTCCTCTTGTTAAGACATTTTTCAAGCGTTTGCATATTCCAGTTTATCGAGAGAAGGGAAGTAAATCTGGTCAAGCGATTAAGCAAGCAGGGGAAGCAATTAGTAAGGGTTGGTCCGTTATTATTTTTCCAGAAGGAGGAATTAAAGAACAACACGTTCCTCAACTTCAGCCATTTAAAGAAGGTGCATTTCGTTTAGCAGCAATGCAACAAGTTCCTCTAGTACCAATCACTTTTTTAAGTAATTATTTGTTATTTGCTGATCCATCAGGAAAAAATAGTGTTGCACGACCTGGGGTTTCGTATGTGCACGTGCATCCAACCATTCCAACTCCTTCGTTGCAAGATGAGGATATTACACGCGTTAAGGAATTGGCTTTTGCAATGATAGAAAGTAAGTTAAAAAAATTTTGACAGTAATTCGTGAACTGTGTGAATACCTAGTTTGGCAAAAATATGGTTTTTATGAGAACCTACTGTTCTAATACTAACATTTAGTAATTCAGCAATTTCTTTAGAACTTTTCCCCATTTTATAGAGGTTCACGACCATCATTTCTTTTTTTGTTAATTTATTTTCAATACTATTCGTTGGTTTTTTTTCTTCACTTTTACTTTGCAAAAGCATCATATTTATAATTATTTTTTTTGAAAAATATTCTCCGCCTTTTACAATAGTATTTATTGCCTTATACAAGTTTTGAATTTCATCTTCTGGATGAAAAATACCCTTGAATTTTCTTTTATTTAGTTTACTCAATGCTAAATCATAAACAGCATCAGAAATAATTAGTTTGGGAATAGTTATTTTATCAAATAAAGCGTTGTTTGTCCAATTAAATAGTAATACTATATTACTTTTATTTATTGTATTAATATCTTCTGGTTGAATCATATCAGTTCTAATGATGTTTAGATGATATTTTTCTTTTAAGCAATTATATATACCTATATAGGTTATAGATTCATTGTGAATTAATGCTACTGAGGTTTTAATTTCACTCACAGTTTTTGAAATATTTTGAATCAGATTTGAAATTATAATATACACCTTTAAAACAATAGTATATAAATTTATTCGACTGTTTTAAAGGTATTATACTACAATCAACTACTCTAAGAAGAGTATGATTTTTTATGCTTTTAGAGCCTATTTTCTATTGGTAATGTCAGTTGCAAATTTTATAACTTTTGTTACTTTTCCATCCGCATTTTTGATCGGATTATATATTGCATTTAATACTACAATTTCACCTAAGGAATTTACACGTTCAAATATTCCTTGATTTGGTTTACCATTTGCTAAATCAATCCAAAATGATTGATATTCTGATGAATTAGCAGTTGTTGTTGTAACAAAGTTTTTATGATGTTTTCCTTTGATGTCTGCTAATGTGTATTTCATTGTATGTAAGAAATTTTCATTTGCGTCTAAAACGATACCTTCAGGTGTAAATTCAATAGTTGCCATTGTAGCATTGACACCACTCATTTTTGCATTTAATTCGGCTTCTTGTTCTTTTTGTTCTGTTATATCAGTTGCAAATTTGATTACTTTGATTACTTCCCCCGAAGCATTTTTAATTGGATTATATATAGCGTTTAACCAAACTGTTTCTCCTAATTTATTAATTCTTTTCACAACATCTTGTTTTTCAATTCCTGATGCTAAATCACTCCATAAACGTTGATATTCTGCAGATTTTTTAATGTCTTCAGGTACAAAATTACTATGATGTTTTCCAATAATTTCTTCTAAAGAAACTTTCATTGTTTTTAAGAAATTCGTGTTGGCGTCTTTTACATATCCATCTGGAGTAAATTCTATAGTAGCCATTGATGCATTGATTCCTTCTAAAATACCTTGAGATTCAGCTGCTTTTTCTGCTATCACGGCATTTTGTTTCTCCATCTCTTCTTGAGTAGCGGCCATTTCTTCCATATTTTGACGCATCTCCTCTTCTTGCTGTTGCATTTGTTCCATCATTCTACCCATTTCACTCTCTTTACGCTCCATTTCCTCTTGGGTAGCTTGCATCTCCTCCATATTTTGACGCATCTCTTCTTCTTGTGCGCGCATTTCTTCTGCTTGTTGTTGTGATTGTTCTAATAATTGTTTCGTTCGTTCGTTTATTTTAGCAGTAGAGATAGTAGAAGCTATACTTTCTGCTAATTTATTTACGAATTCAATTTGATATTCTTCAAATGGGTGGAATGAAGCAATTTCAATTACTCCGTACGTTTCATCATTTATTTTTAATGGAATAATTAAAAAAGCATTGGGATTTGCATCACCTAGACCTGATGTGATTTTCACAAAATCTGCTGGAACATCCGTAATATAAAGCGTATCATTTTCTTGCCACGCTTGTCCAACTAAACCTTCACCTTGTTCAATGCGCATATGTAAATATTTCTTTTTATTCCAAGCATAACAAGCAATTAATTCCAAATGAGCATCTTTTGGGTTTGTATCATTTACTATAAATAATCCTCCTTGATTTGCATTTAAATAACGCACTAAATTTGAAATTATATTATCTGCTAAACCTTTTAAACCTTCATTGTTCATTCGAAGAATTTCTCCAAATTTTGCTAAACCTTCTGTAGCCCAGTTTCTCTTTTTCTCTTTATCAGCAACATCAACTAAGTTTCTACGCATCGTAATTAAAGAATTGCCTAAAATATCATCTTTTCCTAAGGAATTAAATTCTACATCTAATTGATTATTACCAATAGCATCTGCAAATTCTGATGCTATTGACATATTGTTTACTAATGAATTAATTGAGTTTGAGATTTGGCCTATTTCGTCTGTATTGTTATAGTGTATTGTTTTACTAAAATCACCTTGAGCGATTACATCTGAAATGACTTGAACTTCGTTTAAAGGTTTTGATAAATAATTGTTTACTACGTAGTATATAAAATAAATTAATATAAAATTTAGTACAATTACGAAAATTAATACTAAGATAAAATTCGCTTGAATCTCTTCAAAATGTTTAGTATATGAATCTATTACTTTTTGTGCTTTATTTAAAAAGATACTGTTCTTCAAATTATCTAATACAACTTTTTCAGCTTGTACCAACTCAGGATTGATTTTTCCTTGAACGAAAGATGGCTTAGTAATAATAGGGCTTAAACATTCTTTATTAAGACTATTATAATATTTCTTTAAGGCTAATAAATTTGGAAGATTCTTTTCATTTGCGGCATCAATTTTTAATGTAGATACTTTCCCTGGAGTTAAGCTTGGCGCTATACCTCCATTGATTAGTACATTTAAATTTTTGATGAAAAGATTTTGTGTTTTGACAAGTTCTTCTTTAAATGCCTTGCTTATATTTTTATCATCATCTAATGAGGCAATTGCTAAACCAGAAATTTTTTGTGATAAAAATCTGTTTCTACCTACAACGTTTGCAACTTTATTATTATCCGCTATTTGATTCGATTTCATTGTGATGTAACTATATGAAATCACATTGAATACGATTAATAGGGTGATTATGAATGTTATTTTTTTCTTTATTGTTAACTTTTTAAACATAAATTCGAATTTTGTTGATTATTAGATTATTTTAATTGAGTAGTCGCAATCGTACCAGAACATAAATATTTTACGCAGTTAGGATACAATCTTTGCATTACAAAAGTAAAGATTATGTCAATATTAGCATTCACTCAAC
>CANGHE010000225.1 GCA_947453545.1 Flavobacteriia bacterium | reverse complement strand
TTTGATATTGATGGATTAGCAATCAATCCTATTTACAAAGAATTAGAGGGATGGAACTGTGATTTAACAGCACTTGACGATATCAACAAAGCTCCTCAAGCATTGAAAGATTACATTTCTTACTTAGAAGAAGAATTAGAAGTTCCAATTACAGTAGTTTCTGTTGGTCCTGATAGAAAACAGACTCTTACAGCAAAAAAATAATGAAACTTCGTTTTCGACATATTAAACAATTAGCGCTTTTTTTAAGCGCTTTTTTTATCTTGAACAACCAAGCTTACGCTCAAAGCGATGTGATGGAATTGATGCCAGGAGCTGAAAAATTGTTATATATTAAGGAGACCGGGGAACATCGTTTAATTGGTAATATCCACATCAAATACCAAGCAAACACTATCTACTGTGATTCTGTATCTTATTTTGATAAATCAACTCAAATCAAAGCATACGGACATGTACATCTCAGTAAAAGAGATACCTTAAATTTATATTGTGACTCTTTACACTACAACGGAGAAATACGTAAAGCCAAACTCTGGGGAAATGTTCGTATCCGCGACAGAGACTACAAAATCACTACGGACTCTTTAGACTTTGACTCTAAGAACGAGGTAGCTATATATCGTCACGGAGGAAGAGTGGAAAGTAGCTTAAAAAAAGAACTCATCATCAGTGAACGTGGTTACTTCTACCCAAAATCGAAAAATTTAGCGATGGCTGGAAACATTGTGTACACGAGTGATCAAGCACGCATGAACACAGATACCATGCAATACAATTACGCTAAGAAAAAAGTTTCATTCTTCGGACCTACCCATATCCTACAAAAGGACAAAACAGAAATCGATTGCAAAAGAGGATGGTACAACACTGCTACAGAAGAAAGTTTTATCCACCAACAAGCTAGTATCAAAAAAGAAAAACAATTTATAAAAGCAGATACGCTCTACACTAATCCACTAAAAGGCACATCCAAGGCGTTGGGTAATATCTATTTCTACGACGACCAAAAAGGAGTGTTTTTCACAGGAAATAAAATGGTATCCTCTGAAAAGGAACACAAGAGTTATTTGACTGGAAAAGCATTACTATCATACCGATTAACTAACGACACCTTGCATATACACGCAGATACATTACACATCTTCACAGATAGTTTGAAAGAGTTAGCTTTGGTTAAAGGATATAAAAACACACGATTTTTCAGCTTAAACACCCAAGGTAAATGTGATAGTTTGGTATACCACAAAAAAAACGGTAAACTAGAAATGCACACACAACCAATCATTTGGTCTAAGAATGCTGAATTGAAAGGTACATTTATACACGTTTTTCTGAAAGATAGTATCATAGAGCATGCTGAAATATTAGAAAAGGCTACCGCAATTACCGAAGTAGATTCTCTCAAATATTACAATCAAATTGGCGGAAAAACGATGTTCGCTTATTTCAATTCCAACAATGAGTTAAACAAGGTTGATGTCACAGGAAATGCACAAACCATCTACTACCCAGAAGAAACTAATATTAAAGATTCTATCGTAGAAATTCAACGCAAAGGTATGAGTCGCTTGTATTCAAGCTCCATTAAGGTAATCGTAGAAAATGGGGAATTCAGCAAAGTTACTTATGCCGATCAGGCTGATGGGGTATTCTATCCGCTCGACAAAGTCAATGTTGATGAACAATTTATTACGGGTTATTCTTGGAATCCTTCCCTTAGACCAACATCTAAAAAGAACCTAATACCAACAAGTAAACCACTCGACAAACCTATCCAAAAGGTTGTAAAACCAAAGAAGAAAAACAGTAAACGTAAATAGAAAGGGTTTTAAAAAACGGAATTATAAATTACATTCGATATGGTCAATCAATGAATGAATCACTTTAATATGAATCTCTTGTGCCCTATCAGCATATTCAGAAAAAGGAGCTCGAATTTCTACATCACATACCGCCTGCATTTTACCGCCATCTTTTCCTGTCAAGCCAATCACTTTCATTCCTTTTTCCTTAGCAACAGCGATAGCGTTTAATACATTCTTAGAATTTCCAGAAGTTGAGATTCCTACTAACACATCCCCTTCTTTACCGAAGGCCTCAACATAACGGGAAAAAACAAATTCATAACCATAATCATTCGAAACACAAGACAAATGACTAGCGTCAGAAATAGCTATTGCTGGTATTGCAGCACGATTATCTCTGTATCTACCCGTTAGTTCCTCTGCAAAATGCATCGCATCACACATAGAACCACCGTTACCACATGACAAAATCTTTCCTCCGTGTTTGAGTGACTCAACCAACAGATTTCCCGCCTCCTCAATTTTAATGAAATTTTCCTGGGTTGAAAACTTATTCAACACCTCGCTTGCTTCCAAAAAGTGATTTGCTATCGTTGATTGTGACATAGTCTTTTTTTTATCAAAAATAATTATTTCTATCTACATAAATAGAATTAAGGCAAACTTACTATCTTTGAAAGACTGAAGTTTGGTGAAACCATGCTTTTGTACTACATAAACATCGCTATGATTTTAAAAAAAAATACTTCTATACTACTTCTTATACTTACTATTTTCTTATTTGATCAAGAAAGTAAAGCACAGAGCAATGATTGTTTAAAGAAATTAGAATATGCTTTCGCGAATCGTGGAAGCTATGTAGTGGAAGATGCTATACACAAAAATGTAATTATCGCAACATACAAACCATCTGGCAACATCTGCTATAATGGTAAAGTACGTGTTGAAAATGGTACAATCGTTACCATTTTTATAGAATTAGAAGATAGTACTTATGAAGTGTATGACAAAAAATTCAGCAATGAAAAAAAGACTGCACCAAACATTGAAAATGGAATCTCTGAACTTATCCTATCCGAGAATGGAGATAAGTTTAAAATCATCTTCATTGAAAAACTAAAACCAAAATCAAAAAGCTACAAAGAAGCGGAACTTCCGGATGATTTATAAAACAAGTTAATTTTGATTCAATTCTTAAGCATTCTTTCCTACTGCGAACTTACTTGGTATTGAAGTTTTAAAAGATAAAATCTTTCCATTCACTGGATGTTTGAATCCTAATTCAAGGGCATGTAAACCTAAACGCTTAATTGGATTTGTTTTAGCTCCGTATTTTTTATCACCCACAATCGGATGCCCCAATTCTTCCATATGGACACGGATTTGATTCTTTCTACCTGTCTCCAATACAACTTCTAACAAACTAGAATTTTTCTTCAATCCAATAACCTTATAATGGGTGATTGATTCTTTACCATACGTTTCATTTTTACTTGAATGCACTTTTAACGCTTTACTTTCACGTAAATACGATTTGATAGTTCCTTCTTTTTCTTTCACCAACCCTTCAACTAATGCTAAGTATTTACGATACTTGGTATCATCATTCCACGCATTCTGCATAATCGTTTTCACATCCATTGATTTAGCAAAAACGAGTAATCCAGATGTTTCTCTATCCAAACGATGCACTATAAATATTTTAGCATTCGGATTTTGTTTTTTAACATGTAGACTTAAATACGCATACATCGTTCTGCGCTTCTCTTTGTCTGTCCCCATTGTCAAAAGCCCTTCTGGTTTATTCACTACAAGAATATAATCATCTTCAAATAAGATATCCAATTTAGTAGGGATTTCTACCGCCTTTTCTACACGTTGACCAATCGAAACAACATCACCCGATTTTAATCCGAAATTAACATGCGTCTGCCCAACACCATTTACAGCAACTAATTGATTACGCAATAAGGATTTGATTGTAGTTCTACTTTTTTGCGGCATAGACTCCGATAAAAAAATAAAAAGCTGCACCTCTTTACTAACCTTAAAAGTCGTTGAAGTATTTGTTTTAGTCTTAGGTGTTAAATTTCTTTTTTTCAACATAATAATGTTAATTATATAAAGTGATTATTTATCTAAATTTATTAACGAGAAAAAACATATGTTAGAATGTTTGAACCCATTTGCAATGCCAGTTTTCT
>CANGHE010000224.1 GCA_947453545.1 Flavobacteriia bacterium | reverse complement strand
AGCATTATGATTTGATTAATTTTAGGAATATCAATCCCTTCATTAAAAATGTCAACCGTAAAAATATAATCTAACTTTTCATTTAAATTATCGGATTCTAATTTTTCAATAGCTTTAGCTCGTTCTTCTTCAGAACTATCTCCAGTTAATGCAACAGTTTTAAATCCATTCAAATTAAATAAAGTAGAGAGTTCAATTGCTTCTTTTTTTCTTGAACAAAATATTAAGCCTCGTGTTATACCATTATCACTTCCATAAAAATTGGCTTGATCAATTACTCTGTTAACCCTTTCATTAGATATTAATAAATTAAAATCCGATTTATTATCAATCTCATTATCATCAATTAATAAATCCGTTACACCATAATAATGAAATGTACTTAGCATTTCTTCTTCCATTGCTCTGTTTAATCTAATTTCATAAGCAATGTTGTGGTCAAATAATTGAAAAATATCATTACCATCGGTTCTTTCAGGCGTTGCAGTCATTCCTAAAAGAAACTTAGGCTCAAAGTAATCGATTAGTCGCAAATAGGAATCAGCGCCAGACCTATGTGTTTCATCAATGATTATATAATCAAAATGGTCTTTTGCAAAGTTTTCAAGGTGAGTTAATTTTGAAATTGTTTGTATCGTTGAAAACACAAAATCACAATCTAAATCTCTTTTTTCACCTGAATACAATCCCATTGTTTTAGTTTTTCCAAAAACTTTTTGAAATGTTTTTAATGAATCTTTTGCAATGGTTAATCTATGAACTACAAATAATAATTTCTTGGGATTAAAGACTTTTGCATCAAAAGCTGATAAATAGGTTTTTCCTGTTCCAGTGGCAGAAATAATTAAAGCTTTATTCTTATTCTCTTCTCGTAAATTTTTTAAATTTTCCAATGCTTCGATTTGCATTGAATTTGGAGTTATTATTATTTGGGATTCAATATAACTTTCACTTGAATTTTTCTTATTTAGAAGAAATTGTTTTTGATAAATTTCTTCGTAGTACAATATAAATTCATTCGTTACTTGTGTAGCTTTTTGAAAATCAGATTGAAATTCATTAATTACTTTTTCAACAATACCACTCTCATCTAAAGCAGAGACTTTAATATTCCATTCTTTATTAGTTGACAGGGCTTGAGCAGTTAAATTACTGCTACCAACAATCAAATTATAATGTTCGTTATTTTTAAATATATAACCTTTTGAATGAGCGTTTCCTGCAGTCGCAATTCTTAAATCAATATTTTTGAATTGTAATAATCTTTTAAGTGCTTCAGGTTGCGTAAAGTTTAAGTATTGAGAAACTAAAATTTCACCTTTTATTTCACGATTTTCTAATTCTTTTAGTTTGTTAATTATGGTAGCAACTCCACTCGTCGTAACAAACGCAACTGAGATATAAAACTGATTACAATTTTCAAGCTCGTGAAGTATTGTAGACAGAACTTTTTTAGGTGGATTTTTTTGATTGACAAGTAGCTCAGGTTGATAAGTAATGTCAGATATAATATTTTTATCAATATAACCAGTTTGCATACTGGAATTGAAAATTTGAATTAACTTATCCATTCATTACTAATTTATTTACTATTGGAATATCAGCTGCTGCCCAATCAAGTTTATTAAGCTCATTTATACTCAACCACTCTAATGCAATATGTTCATTAAGTTGGAGTTCTTTTGTTTTAACTTCACAAATAAAACCGTGCATAGTCAATTCAAAATCTGGATATTGATGAACAACAGTAATAAAGTGAGATTTGATATCAGTTATAATATTTAATTCTTCAATTAATTCACGCTGCAAGGCTTCTTTTTGTGTTTCGCCTTGTTCTATTTTCCCACCAGGAAATTCATATTTTTCAGATATATAGGACAACTTGTTTTTTTGTCTTTGAACGCACAAAATTGTATCTTCGAAATATATTATGGCAGCTACCACTTCAATTTTTTTCATAAAAAATCTATTTTGATTAAAAATAATCAATTTTTAAAGTAAGAAATTTACATATTAATTATCCAAACTTACCAAATTATAACGACACTAACAATAATATTAAAATCAGTAAATTAATTTAGTTTACATAAATTAGAAAACTATTTGATTAATAGAAGTTAAGCAATATATAATGGTTTTATTACTAAATATTATCTATTCTATTATTATCATAACTCATCAAACTTCGCTTTCATAGTCGGGTTTCCTTGCGTTAATTTTTTAATGGTTAAATCCTCGGCTTTGTTATTGGCTAAGCGAAGATTGTTTTCCGAAGACAATAAGGCTTCTTTGGTTTTTTCTAATTCTTTTATGGTTTTGTCTATTCCAGCAATTGCTTCATTAAACTTCCGGCTGGCTAAGTCATAATTTTTCGCAAATCCTTCTTTAAAAGCATTCATTTTTTCTTCAAAATTAGTAATGTCTAAATTTTGACTTCTTACCTTAGCAAGTTCTGCTTTGTATTTTAAAGAATTCATAGAAGCATTGCGAAGTAGTGAAATAATAGGAATGAAAAACTGAGGTCGAATGACAAACATTTTTGGAAATCGGTAAGAAACATCAACAATACCAACATTATATAATTCATTATCTGATTCTAGAGTAGAAACCAAAACCGCATATTCACATTTTTTTTCGTTTCTGTCTTTGTCTAATTCCTTAAAAAATTCATCATTTCTTTTCTTGGATATCGTGGCATCTGCTTCATTTTTCATTTCAAACATTATGGAAATAACTTCGTTTCCATCGGCATCATTTTCTTTAAAAATATAATCCCCTTTACTACCCGTTTTTGAGTCATTATCTTTTTCAAAGTAAGCATTTTGAAACGCTGAAGCCCGAAGTTTGTTGAACTCAATTTCACAATGTTGTTCTAACGACTCTCCAACCATTTTCGTAGATAGTTTTTGTTTCAATTCGGCACGAAAAGCAATTTCTTCATCTTTAATTTTGATAATTTCGTCTTTCGTTTTTAATTGAATTGCAAAATTTTCATTTAAGGATTTTTCTAGTAATAGGGTTTCCGTTTCCTTATTCTTCAAATTGTTTGCTAAATCATCGCGTTCTTTTTCAATTTTTTGAACTGCCTCTGTAACCGAAAGTTTTTTCTGAAGTTCGGCATTGTCCAATTGCGCTTTGATTCGAGCAATTTCAGTTTCTTTAGTGGCCAACTTTTCAGATAGTTCTTTATCTTTTTTTGCTAAATCTTCTTGTAATCTATTTTTTAGAGTTGCTTCTGCTAATTTTACAGCACTTTCCTTTTCATTTTCAGCAAGTTGAAGTCGTTTTTCCAATTCATCTTCAAACTGGTGGTCTCTAACTTGTTTCAATATATCAGCAAAACCTGCTTCGTCTACTTTAAATGCTTTTTTACAATGAGGACAAATAATTTCGTTCATGATAATTTATTTTTTATTTGTTTCGATTTTATTTTGGTATGAAGTGACTAAAAAATATTTCTTACAAGACGAATAATTGTCTCTAAAGTCCCTAACCAAAAGAAATTTTTTAAAACAATTATGTTTTATAATCTTTCGCTAATTTATGGAAATATTAATCATAACCTAATCAAATCCTCTCGGGAACTAAAAATACTAATTACAGCGGAATCTTGAGTTAATATTTTTCTCATCAATTAATTTTTTTCCAATTTGAACTAATACTGCCAATGGCAATCCAAGAAGTAATGCAAATGCTATGATATTTTCTATAGCTGCATAGTAATAGGGTTCGTTAAAAACAAAAATATACAATTGGGTAAAGCCAAGAATAATAAGTCCTGCAATAAATCCAATCCAATAGTAAGTAAGTGCTTTTATAACTACAATTAAGTATCTATTTTTGGTTCTAGGTAACTTGTTGATTATATATCCTAACCATAATAAAGCTCCAAAAGGCAATCCGCTTATCAATGGCGTTTTTATTATTATTTCCAAATTGGGATAGGCATAAAAAGGGTCAAAAATCATCCCGTAAATATGGATAAATCCTATCATTATTAGGGAAGCAACTACTCCAAATAGGTAATACTTTACTATTTTTTTTAGATTTTTCATTT
>CANGHE010000223.1 GCA_947453545.1 Flavobacteriia bacterium | reverse complement strand
CGTAAGTAAGTTCCAAAGGTCGTTTGCGTTTTGTTGGTTTTTAGGCACAAGAAGGTGCAGGAAGAAAAATATTCCCACACCAACAAGTGTCATATATAAAAAGCGGATTTTGCCTTTCTTCATTAGAATTGAATTTTATAAACGAAGTTAGGAAAGAAACCGATTTGGTAAGCAGTGTTTATCGTATTTTTCACTGGATTGTATCGTTGTGCAAATACATTTTTGTGATTGGTAACGTTTTGAATGTCAAAGAACCACGATTGTGCAATTTTGAATTTTTTACTATTTAATACAAATCCAAATTTCACATCAAAACGATAGAAGTCTGGGTTACGTTCGCTGAAAGCATAGCTATCACCTTTAACAACTTCTTTACCTGCTGCTTGTGATGCTGCAAGATCTACTGGTGTGAAATAACGTCCACCTGCTTGTGTCATCTTAACATCGATAGTAAATCGGTGACGTTGTTCAGCACCTACTTTGAACTCTTTTCCAAGCAATACATTGTACACATATTGTCCGTTGAAAGCAGTGTTATGTGAGTTTCCATCGCTTCCTTTGTAGGTAGATTGGTATACAGAACCAGTCATAAGTGCATAATACCCTTTACTGAAAAACTTCTCAATCGTAAGTTCACTACCATAGTTTTCTCCTGTTCCTGAGTTGATCAAGTAAGCCGCTTCATTAGGGTTAAAACTTGCACCTGCATTTAACATTGAATATGAACTTGGAGCAGTTGTTACAGGTACATTATACAAATGTTGGTAGTATACCTCTGCTTTTACACGCCAATCTTTCACTGGATACCAATCATATCCAATAACATAATGTGCACTTTTTGTGAATCCTAAGTCCTTGTTTGACTGTACATATGAACCGTCGTTCAATTGTGTTCTGTAAAAATAAACATCTGTTGGTTGCATTTGACTGTGTAAACCATAACCTAAACTCAATGTGTTTTTTTCGTTCAATTGAATTTTTAATCCAGCACGAGGCTCTAACGAAAATGATTCATTCAATACCAAATACTGACTATGTAATCCGGCGTTTAGGGTAATTTTTTCACTGAAACTGTATTTTGCTTGTGCATATCCTTGAAGTAAAGTAGTGTAATCTTTGTAATCCCAGATTTGAACCCAATCAGGTGTGAAGGTACGGTTGCGGTAATACAAATTAAGTTTAATGATTTCGTCTATAACACCCACTTTAACAAAGAGTTTGGAGTTGATTTTGGAATTGTATGAAGTGTTGATAGAATAACGCAATTGTTGTGTGCTGTTTTCAATCACACGAGTTGTAAGTTGTGTCGTTTTTTGAATTGTATCCTCATCGTAGTTTGAACCAGAATAGGTAGAACCAATTACCGTTTTGAAGTAAGATTTATCATTAACTCGGATAAAATGACTCAAACCAACCAAGGCAACTTTACTTTTGAAATAACTATCTCTGTTTGGGTATGCAAATAGGTCGGTACTATCGATGTTATTATGGTCAAAGGTAATGTTACTCACACCACCTAGACCGAAGAATGTGAACTTTCCGAATTTTGTTTGTCCACCAACAAATTTGAAAGAAATATCTTGGTAAAATGGAGTAGCAGCCGTTCCGATTGGAATACCGATTTTTTGTGCAACCCCTGTAAAAGCATAACGATATGCAATCATATATGAAGAACCTTTTGCTTTGTTGATAGGCCCCTCTGTCATTGCTTCAATACCTGTCAAAGCACCAATTTGAAATGTATGTTCTCTTTTGTCAGAGTTACCTTTTCTAAATCCTAAATCAAACACCCCAGCGTTCGCATTACCATATTCAGAAGGAAAAGCAGAAGTAAAGAAATCAGAGTTTTTCAAAACGTTTGTATTCAAAGCACTTACAGGACCACCAGTAGTACCGATAGTAGAGAAGTGGTTAGGATTAGGAATGTTTAATCCATCAATACGCCAAAGCACGCCTGTTGGTGAATTTCCACGAATAACAATGTCGTTACGCGCATCGTTTGGTGAACTTACCCCTGCGAAGTTGGCAGCCATACGCGATGGATCCGATCTACCACCAGCAAATCGATTCACTTCTTCCGTACTAAATGAACGCGCACTAACAGTCGTTAATTCATTGATTGTTTCGTTTTTCTTTGTTCCAGAAACAGTAACTTCATTCACGGTTGTAATATGTTCTTCCATTGCAAAATCAAGCACAACCTCTTTACCAGCAGTAAGGACTACGTTTGGAATAGTAACAGATTTGTATCCATTGTAGATTGCCTGGATGTCGTAACGACCAGCATTCAAGTGTTCGAATTTGTAGTTTCCATCTACATCTGTTTTTGTTCTGACTAGTGGTTCCGTACCAAGGATAGTAATTGTCACACCAGGGATTGTTTGTTGCGATTGTTTATCAACCACCGAACCTTTAATTGTCTGTCCATCATTTTGCGCAAATACTGAACTTCCTATTGTCAGTGTAAGCACATAAAGTAACCATTTCATTTTGCTTTTCATCGTATTCTAAATTATGAAACAAAGGTATTTTTTGAAAGCATTGTAAAAGTAAAAAAATACGTGAATTGTCGAATTAGCCTATTGAATTGTAAATGGAGGAAGTGAAATGTGAATATTAACGTTGTAACAGAATGTTTCATAGTAATTACATTCTAAAATCAGTATTTTTATATTAAAAATTATCACTGAAAATCAGTGTTTTACATTTTAAATTATCAAAACTTGCAAAATTTACAAGTTTTGATAATTGTGTGATTGATGGGGTGTTTAACAGGATGTAATTTGAAAATATAATTTATGAAAACGTTGATAGCTATCTTATTTATAATTACAGTCGCTACATCTTGTCAGCAAAAATGTACTTGTGAATCAATAATTCAAAATGATACAGACGGAAAAACACGCTATAAAATATGTAAGTATCTAAAAAATAATGATAAAATAGTAGATCCTGCTAATCCTTGTGAATGGAAAATTAGTGAACAACGTAGCGCATTTTTTCAAGGAAAGGAAGTGGAAATTATTAAAATGGATTGTTGTTTTATGGGAGATGAACTAATAATAGATAAGAAGTCAAAAAATGTGATAGGTTATTTTCCAAGTGATAAGTAACTTCAATACTCATAAATAATTTATAATTAAACATCAATCATTCATAATTCATAATTCATAATTCTCCGTCAATCATTCACCATTAAAAATTAACAATTAATCATTATTCAATTACTTTCTTAAATTTGTGTAACTAAAATTCAGGATTACAATTTGTAATTCGACCTATCAAATTCGAATGAAAAAGATTATCTGTGGTGTACAACAAATGGGAATAGGAGTTCCTAATGTGAATGCAATTTGGGAATGGTACCGTACTTTTTTTGGTATGGATATCAAAGTTTTTGAAGAGGCTGCACCAGCACCTTTGATGACGCAATATACAGGTGGAGAAGTACAACATCGTACCGCAACCTTGGCGTTAAGCCTTGAAGGTGGTGGTGGATTTGAAATTTGGCAATATACTTCGCGTAATACAGAAAAAGCAACCTTTGAAATCCAAATGGGAGATTATGGTTTGTTTGCTTGTAAGATGAAATCCAAAGATATTCGTGCAACTTACAATTATTTCATCGAAAAAGGGGCAGAGATGCTTAGTAAGTTGGAGCAAACGCCAGAAGGGAAATTACACTTCTTTGTGAAAGATCCAAATGGCAATTTGTTTGAAGTAGTAGAAGGATTGGATTGGTACATCGATACGAAGTTTGAAGGAAAAACAGGTGGGGTGGCTGGTGCTGTGATTGGAGTTAGTGATATCGATCGTTCGTTAGATTTATACCAAAAAGTATTAGGTTATACCGAAGTGGTATACGATGAAAAACGTTCGTTCAAAGCGTATCAAGATATTCCAGGTGGAAAAGGAGTGTTTAGACGCGTTTTGTTAAGACACCCGGAAGCACGTAAGGGACCGTTTGCACAAATGTTAGGTGCAAGTGAAATAGAATTGATACAGTCGATTGACAGAACAGACTGTCGTAAAATATTTGAAAATCGTTTTTGGGGAGATTGGGGCTTCATTCACCTTTGTTTTGATGTACAAGGGATGAATGCTTT
>CANGHE010000222.1 GCA_947453545.1 Flavobacteriia bacterium | reverse complement strand
GAAAAATCAAACCCTGAAAAATTCATGACCTATATTGAACAGGAAATGAACTTTAGAAAGACCGATAAAGCTGGAATAGGATTTTCTTAACAATTCAAATACCCCTAAAAAATGTCAATCCTAAACCAATTATCCAAAGACTTACAAAACAACCACAGTTTGTATTGTGCTAGCACGAATTATGCACAATTCTGTTTATTGGATAACATCCTTACCGCTTTCAAAAAATTTGAGGTTTCAAACATAGTTTTGATTGACCCAAGAGGTATTTCTCATAATCCGTGGAAACAATATTTAAAAGACGTGTATACAGAAATGGTTTTAAATGATTTTACTTTTATTTCAAAATCTTCGGAAACACTCTTTGACCCGTTAATTGAAACTATTACTAATAATCTCAAGGAGGAATTAGGAGAAGCATATGCAACCTCATTATCCAAAATAATTGAACCTAACATTACCAGATACGAATTAGAGCACAAGGAATCAAAATTAACCTTATATCATATCAATTATGATGTGGCTGCTACTTTGTTGCTATTGCAACAAATGAACAATCAGGAGCAGTATTCTAGTACTTGCTCCACAGGATTATTATTGAATGGCATTGTTGGAGATTGGGGAGTTATAACTTACGAAAATACTATTTCCTTTTTGATAAAAAACAACTTCAAACCCCATTATGTCATTAGCAACAATTATACCTCATGGGATAATTTCACCAGACCTATTCGACTAATTAAAAATTTGATGATTAGTTTTGAAACTCCTTTTTTAGAGGAATACTTTGAAAAGTTGAGAGGGTAGTATAAATTTATATTAATAATAAAATCAACTAAACCAATTAATTATGTTAAATAAAAAATTCACAGAAGATGTTACATCAAAAGTTACTTTTTTCTACCCATGTTCTGGGATGGATGTAAAGGCAATAACTGACCTATTAGATTATAATGACGATTACTTCGGTATAGAAAACTTTGTGATGACCGATTTAAATGTATCGGAGGAAAATTATCCTGATATGCCAGGGTATTGTAAAAGAATGTTATTTTTTGATAACAAGTTAGGGCTAAATGCAATTGAAATTATTGAAAAGGAAGAATATGGAGTTAATGAAATTGAAGAAATGACAAAAGACCAATTAGTTAATTATGCGTTGACTGAACGATTTAATTATTTGATTGAATATACAATTGAACCTAAAGCGGTTAGATATATCTTAAAATATAAATCAAAAGAATTTATTTTATACTTATTCCATTATGAAGCAATGTTGATTATGGAAAAAATTAAAAAATTAAATTTTGGGATTTCTCCATATATAAGAGGATTGATACTAAAAGGCCATGTTTATGGTTCCATTGGCAAAGAATTGTTTGCTGAAAAAATTATTGAATTTGACCCTCAAGTTTTGATTTTAAATGACAAAAAAGATAATTATCCTAACTACACGATAGAATTAGAGCGAATAAAAGAGAGCGACCAAAGGGTTCAATTCGCTTATCTTAATGATGAAATTTCAAGAAAACTAATTAATTTAAATAGAGTAAAGTGGCAATTTCCATGAAAACAGTATATTGCTTAATTCTTAGTATACGTTAATATCAAAAAATATTTATATTTTTATCCTAAACAATTACGAATTTAAATTCCAAATAAACCCATAACTAAATGTCTAAAACGCTCCAAAAACTTAAAATAAATGTTTTTGGAGAACTATGGACTTTAAAAAAAGTGTCTTTGTCTACTATTGAAATGGAATATTATAGAAGCATTGCATCCGGAATGAACCAACCTTTACACGAAGCATTAATTGACCCTTTTTTTTATCCCAAATTAAAATTAGAAAACAGACAATCATTCTTTGATTTAAAAGGAGAAGAAATTTCTGGAGCGACTACAAACTCTGCGAACCAACTTGATATTTGGTGTGAAGGCAATAGAGAAAAAATCTGGGTAGCAAATTTAAAAAACACAACTCTATTTCCAATATACCAAGTGAATTTTGAGGAGAAAGTTAATACCCTTTCCAATGGAATTTATATTGAAACTCTTGAATTTGGCAAAATTGGTTCTTACGAAATAATGGTAGATTCTTTTATTAGAGAAAATTTAGAATTTCACTTTGTAACATATGGAAAAGCTATTTTACTTCAGAATAAATTTTGCTATAATGGTAAAAACTTAACGAAAAAAAAAAGTGATTGTTCTATTACAAGTTTACATAGTTTTGAAATAAGATAAATCAGTAGGTTTGATTTGTTGTAAGACAAAAAAACACAAGGAATTGCTAAACGAATAACAAAAAAACCGAGCACTTTATTTTCAGTGCAAGACAACATTTTTTAATAGTTAACTCCAAAAAAAAATTGCGATAAAAATATTGTATAAATGAGAATTTCAGCCGTATTCCATGCATATTAATACGCATTGAATTTGGGACGAAAAATAGACGAAATTGTTTTTTCTAATGACTAATTCGCCACATTCTTTTTAAAATAATTAATACTTAGAAAAATTATTATTCTAAATATCAATTATTATTCTAAAAATAGTCATTAAACGCTTTAAGGAGGGCCTTGCTAAAAATCTCTAAACACCAATAAAAAAGAGCTTTACGCAACACAGTTCTTATTAATATGTTATTCTACCTTTGTAAAAAAGCCCAACATTTTTCGCAAAACCAAATTTTCTCTCTATCTACCTGTTTAATAGTTCCGTCTGCATCATTCATCATACATTCCTTATTATGTGTGCAATGGGATAGACCAAGATTATGGCCTATTTCGTGTAGCGCTACTTTTTTTAAACGTACTAACATTTGTTGGTTGGAGACATTTCTTTTCAATCTAAAAGTAGAAATCACACAAGTTTTACCAGGTCTAAATCCTAAGCCGAAAATTCCCCATTCTGGAAATTGAACACTTTTTCTATAAGCAATATCTTTCTCGGTAATTAAGAGTACATTGGAATTGGAGTTATACTTTTCTATAATTTTATTCGCTTCGTATCTAGTTTTACTGCCTGCTAATAGATCGTTTGTCAATTCGATTTTTGGTTTTATAACACATTTAGAGCCATAAAAATCAATTACCGATTTTTTAATGTATTCTAAGCAATCGGGATCTATATTTCCTAAAGGTTGAATGTAAATAGTAACCTCTTTTTTGTGAATGGAAGTCGATTGAAATGAAACAGAAACTCCTATAAACAAAAGCATTAAGGCTAATACTAATTTGGATTTTAATAAGTAAAACGGTTGTTTTTTATTAAGTGAAAACATATAATTTCAATTTAAGGAATTAAGAATTCAAATGTAGTAATTGTAATGGCAATGCCAATACGTTGAAAATTTATTTTGAAAATTCAGTTATTATTGTTAAATTTGCAAAGTATTTCGAACCCATTAAGGGTACCAACCGAGTGAAGACACCACGGTGGTAAAACAATACGGGCCCGTCCGGTCAAAATAAACGTAAGTTTACCCAGACACCTTATTTTATCGAAATACAAGTAACGATTGTTAAACTAAATCTTTATTTGTATGAAAAATTTATTGCAAATTACTCTAAAAAACCAAGCCGAAGTAGAACTTCAGGCAGTGGTAAAAAAAACTAAGGACACTTTTATTAAAGTGCTAGAGTTTCAAGAGGCTACTTCGCCATTGTATCTTGAAATTGACCACCAACAAATTAATACTTTGCTAGAATTAACCAAAGTCTCCCCATTTGTATTATTGTATTTTGATGAAAAACTAAAATTCACTGGAGCATCCTACAGTTTGAATTTGTATGATAGTCCTTTCAGCATCAGTACACAATCTAAAAAAATTCTGATACTACATTTTCCGATTGATTTTAGGTTAGAAGATGTTTCGAATGTGAAATTTATTTCTGAATAACAATAAAACTCCGATGCAAGGAAAAGAACCTACTTCTAGGATTTTAATCAAATCTGAAGCCTTTGTTACCGATAAAGGGAAATACGAAACTAATGAAGATACCTTAACGTATATTTCGGGTACTATTTATATGGTATGTGATGGTGTTGGAGGCAATGGCAATGGATTGCTAGCGTCCAAACTACTTGCTACGTCCATTAAAAACGCATTCACT
>CANGHE010000221.1 GCA_947453545.1 Flavobacteriia bacterium | reverse complement strand
TTGATCAATAAATCAGTGACAAATATACTTCATTGCGTTTAATCTTTGTGAAATTTTATAGATTTCTAATTTCAATAAATATCTTTGTTCCACAAAACAATTTGCAAAGACATTTGTTTCAAGCAGTATGGGAGAATACAAAATTCGAGATTTAGAGCAATTAACAGGAGTTAAAGCCCATACTATTCGTATTTGGGAGAAAAGGTATAATCTACTAGATCCTTCTAGAACAGATTCTGATATAAGATTGTATTCAGATGAAGAGCTAAAATTATTACTCAAAGTATCTATTTTAAATAAAAACGGGTTCAAAATTTCAAGAATATCAGAAATGACTATTCAAGAAATTGATATTCGTATAAGTTCTCTGCATAACCAAAACATTGATTCTGTTTATTATGAAACGATGTTATTGGCTTTGGTGGAAATGGAGGAAGAAGTATTTTCGAAAGCTATAGTTGATTTAATAACAAATTTTGGTTTAGAAAACACTTTTATTAATCACTTAATACCTTTTTTAAACAAAATTGGTGTTATGTGGATAGTTGGAACAATTAATCCTGCACAAGAGCATTTTATTACACATATAATTAGACAAAAAATAATAGCTGAAATTGATAAACTAGAATTTGTATCCGATAAATCAGTTACTTATATTTTGTATTTACCAGAAAATGAATGGCATGAATTAGGTCTGCTTTTCTACAATTATGTAATTAGAAAATCTGGAAAACACACTATTTATTTAGGACAATCATTACCGATTGACTCCCTTTTGTCTTGTATCTCCAAATATAATCCCGTAGCATTGGTTACATCAATTGTTTCTTCCTTAGATGAAACAGGAATAATAAAGTACATCGATCAAATTAGAACATCTTATCCTGAGCTACCAATTTTTGCTGGTGGTTATCAAGTAGATTTAGTTAAAGAAAGCATAGGGGATTATATTCAGCCGATTGATAAGTTAGAAGTTCTTTACAATCTTATCAATCAAACTGAATTTTAATTTATAAGTATAATCCTTTAATTAAAATCTAATTTACTAATTTGATTTTCTTGAAACAATATTAATTTTACATCGTATTCTAAAGGATAGAGTTTATTTATTTCCTCTAAATTATTTGATATGAAGTTTAAAATTGTTTGTTTTTCTCTATTAGTTTCGTTTACATTTTTTGCGCAAAAAAAAGAACTAACTCTTAATGAGTCTGTTTTACAGCAGTATAGAGGGTTGGCTCCAGAAAAAATGTTAGGGTTTTCATTTGTACCTAATTCGAATAAGTATAGTTATTTTGAAAAATACACATCTCTTTTTGTTGGTGATTTTTCAACGTTTAACAACAAAAAAGTATTAGATATAGCAGAATTAAATGCTGTATTGAAAATCAATTTAGGCTATTTTTCTGGATTTGAATGGAAGGACAACACAAGTTTTACTGTTAACGATGGGCATAATTATTATCTTTTTAATCTTGAAAAGAAAGAAGGTGCACTTATTGTTGAATTAGATGAAAAAGCTGAGAATATTACTCGATTTGATAATTCATATGCATACACAAAAGACAATAATTTATTTCTATTAACAGATGGGATTGAAAGATCAATCACTTCAAATACAGATAAAAATATAGTTTCAGGTCACCATATTGCTAGAAATGAGTTTGGGATTAGTAAAGGTATATTTTGGTCACCAAAAGGGAAGTCTATTGCTTTTTATCAAAAAGATGAGACAGATGTTCATGACTATCCTTTGTTAGATATTGAATCTATCCCAGGTGAATTAGTATCGATAAAGTACCCTATGGCTGGACAAAGTTCTGAAAAGCCGAAAATTGGAATTTATAATATAGAAAAAAACACTACGATTTATATTACACCAAAGCGAAAAGTAGATGATTATTTAACTAATTTGACTTGGACTCCAGATGGAAAGTTTTTGGTTGTTGTTGAAGTAAATAGAGAGCAAAATCATCTTTGGGTAAATGTATATGATGCTGAAACAGGATCTTTTGTTCGGTCATTATTTGATGAAAAAAATGAAAAATGGGTGGAGCCTGAGAATCCTGTATTTTTCCCTTCTTCATCCTCCAATAATTTTGTCTGGATAAGTCAACGTGATGGGTTTAATAATTTATATTATTATGATTGGAGTGATAAATTAATCGCTCAACTTACGTCTAACAAATTTGTAGCTAAATCGATTATTAGTACGATTAATAGTGGAAAAGAAATTGTTTTCACAGCTACTGGAGAAAGTCCATTAGATTTCAAGTATTTTGCTGTGACATTAAAAGGTAAGCAGCGAGATATTACAAAAAATGCTGGTACTCATTCTTTAGTGATAGGTCAAGATGGTAAGTATTTCTTTGACGAATACTCCTCGCATACAGTCCCTTCTAAATCATTGTTGTTAGATAATAGTGGTAAAGAAATGAAAGTATTATTAGAAGGAAAGAATAAGTTAGAAAATTATGCAATTGGTAAAACAGAAATAGGAACAGTTAAAGCTGAAGATGGAACAATTTTATATACTCGGTTGATTAAACCAAGTAATTTTGATCCAAGTAAGAAATATCCTGTTATGGTATATGTTTATGGTGGACCGCATGCTCAAATGATTCAAAATGAATGGTTAGATGGTTCCAATTTGTGGATGCATTGGATGGCTGAAAAAGGTTATTTAGTCTTTACTGTGGATAATAGAGGTTCTGCAAATCGTGGGTTTGAATTTGAAAGTGTAATTCATAGACAACTTGGTACAGTAGAAATGGAAGATCAATTAGTCGGAGTTAATTATTTGAAATCTTTACCTTACGTAGATTCAAATAGATTAGCTGTTCATGGTTGGAGCTTTGGAGGCTATATGACTACCTCTTTAATGTTAAGAAAACCAGGTACTTTTAAAGTTGGTGTAGCTGGTGGTCCTGTAACTGATTGGAAATATTATGAAATTATGTATGGAGAACGCTATATGGATTTACCTTTAGAAAATCCAGAAGGATATAATAATGCTTGCTTAATGAATTACACGAAAAATCTGAAGGGTGATTTATTATTAATTCACGGTACCGTAGATGATGTAGTAGTGATGCAGCACAATTATGCTTTGGTGAAAAAATTTGTAGAGACAGGAGTACAAGTTGATTTTTTCCCTTATCCAATGCATAAGCATAATGTTACAGGTAAAGATAGAGTTCATTTAATTGAGAAAATTTTAACCTATATTTTAGAAAACAACAAATAATTGATAAGTAATTATGAGTTCAACGATATCAATAGACATCTATAAAAAAGCATTTAGGTTAATGTCAACTGCTAAAACATTAGCAGAGAAGTATGAAGATAACAAAGAAATAACGGCTAAATATGTTCATGCTACTTCACGTGGTCACGAGGCTATTCAATTGGCATTAGGACTACAATTATTACCTCAAGATTGGGTCGCACCCTATTATCGTGATGATAGTATTTTGTTAGGCATAGGAATGACTCCATATGAATTGATGCTTCAAGTTTTTGCTAAAAAAGACGATCCATTTTCTGGAGGTAGAACGTATTATTCTCATCCTTCATTGAATAGAGAGGATATGCCTAAAATTCCTCATCAATCTTCGGCAACAGGTATGCAAGCGATTCCAACAACTGGTGTTGCTATGGGGATTCAATACAAAGAAAAGACGGGGTTAGCGCAAGATTTTAATGGTCTAAATCCAGTAGTTGTTTGTTCATTAGGTGATGCTTCTTGTACAGAGGGAGAAGTTGCAGAGGCATTTCAAATGGCTGCATTAAAGCAATTTCCAATTTTGTATTTGGTTCAGGATAACGGATGGGATATTTCAGCGAATGCAAAGGAAACTAGAGCACAAGATATAGCTGGTTATGCTAAAGGATTTCATGGAATTGAAGTTAGATCTATCGATGGAAGTGATTTTACTCAAAGTTATAATACGATTCAAGAGGTAATCGAAATAATTCGAAAAGAACGTAGGCCGTTTATTGTACATGCAAAGGTACCTTTACTAGGCCATCATACTTCAGGAGTGCGAAAAGAATGGTATAGAGATGATTTAGAAGAGGCGGCGACTAGAGATCCATTTCCTAAATTAAAAAACAAATTATTTTCTATTGGTGTAACTCCTACAGAAATTGATACTATTGAACGTGAAGTGTTA
>CANGHE010000220.1 GCA_947453545.1 Flavobacteriia bacterium | reverse complement strand
TCTAATACAACTACATCATACCCTCTATCTTTTGCTGCTTTAACAAATCCATAATGAGCATCTGTATCGTGTGTATACAATACAACTACTTTGTTGTCTTTATCTGTTTGTAAAGGTTTAACCTTCTCTATATACTCTTCTAATGTATGGTAAGTTCCTTCAGTAGATTTTAACAAAGAGAATGATTTTGATTTCTCAGCAAATTTCTCTTCTGACAAAGTACCATACTCAACGAATAATTTTAAATCATCCCATTTCGCTTCGAAATCTGCACGGTCTTTTTTGTACATTTCTGCTAACTTATCAGCAACTTTTTTAGTGATATGTGCAGAAATCTTTTTCACATTTCCGTCAGCTTGTAAATAAGAACGAGAAACATTCAAAGGAATATCTGGAGAATCAATAACACCGTGTAATAATGTCAAGAATTCAGGAACAATCTCTGCAACACTATCCGTAATAAATACTTGATTAGAATATAAATTAATTTTATTACGTTGAATTTCTACATTTTCCTTGATTTTAGGGAAATATAAAATACCTGTCAAATTGAACGGGTAATCAACATTCAAGTGAATATGAAATAAAGGCTCTTCAAAAGTCATAGGATATAACTCGCGGTAGAACGCTTTGTAATCCTCATCTTTTAAGTCGATTGGTGCTTTCGTCCAAGCTGGCGCAGGATTATTTACTTGATTTGGAACATCAATAGAAACTCTTTTAACATTTCCGTTATCATCTTTTTCACCTTCTGGTGAATCAATATAATCAGTTTTAGTACCGAAAATTACTGGAATAGGTAAGAATTTACAGTATTTATCCAAAATTCCTTGAATTCTTGCTTTTTCTAAGAACTCAATTGATTCTTCAGTGATATATAAAATAATATCTGTTCCTCTACCTTCTTTTTCAATTTCTGTAATAGTAAACTCAGTAGTACCATTACTTTCCCATTGTACCGCTTGAGATCCTTCATGGCGAGATAAAGTTCTAATTTGAACTTTTTCAGCAACCATAAACGCAGAATAGAAACCTAATCCAAAGTGACCAATAATATTTTCTGCACCTTCTTTTCCTTCGTATTGTTTCACGAATTCTTCAGCACCAGAAAACGCAATTTGATTGATGTATTTATCAATCTCATCTGCTGTCATACCAATACCGCGATCACTAATTGTTAACGTTTTCGCCTCTTTGTCTAAAAGTACATTTACTTCAAAATTCCCAAGCTCTCCCTTAAATTCACCTGTAGATGTAAGAACTTTTAGTTTTTGTGAAGCATCAACTGCATTCGACACTAACTCTCTCAAAAAGATTTCGTGATCTGAATACAAGAATTTTTTAATGATTGGAAAAATATTTTCCGTAGACACATTAATTTGACCTGTTCTCATAGTTTTGTTTTAATTATAGAATTTAACTGATAACAATTCTCTTAGTCAATCTTTATGCCAAGGAGAAAAATATGACAAAATGACATCTTAGTACTTTCACTTATATAGTAATTAGTGTAATAGGCTCATCCTTGTACTTCTCACATTTATATACTAATTTCATCTTTTTAAAGAATTACTATGATCAAAATAAAAGCAATTTCATTAGTCGCTTCAATCTCATTTATTTTCAGTTTTGTACAGGCTCAATGTCCTACCAAAACATTACCTTACGATGCTGTATCAACTCCCAGAGAACACAATATTGATGTTGAAAGGATGCGTTTGGAGGTTCGTTTCAAACCAGAAAAAGGACTAGTTGATGGAAATGTTACGCATTTCTTTACTCCTCTAAGAGATAAAGTAGATTCAATTTATTTCGATGGACCTGGGATATTAATTAAAAAAGTTACCTTGAATGGTCAAGAAATACAATTTAAGACTCAAGAATTAGGTTTTACTTTTTATACGGGTAAATCTTTAACTTGGGGTGAAAAGGATAGTATCAATATTCAATACGAAGCAACTCCAAAAAAAGGTCTTTACTTTATCGGATGGAATGACACACGTAATCTTTCTCGCAAACAAATTTGGTCTCAAGGACAAGCGTTCGACAACAGACACTGGATACCTTGTTTTGACTTAGCTAACGACAAATTGATCACTGAGGTTATTGTTCACTTTGACAGTGATTACAAAGTCCTTTCAAATGGAAATAAAATCAGCGAAAAAAGAAATCCGGATAATACTACAACATGGCATTATAAAATTACAAACCCTCACCCTACGTATTTAGTTATGTTAGGAATTGGAAAATATGACATTCGTGAAGAAAAATCTGCATCTGGAATCCCAATGTATCAATGGTATTACCCTGAATGGAAAAATCGAGTGGATGCAACCTACAAATACAGTAAAAAAATATTCGACTTCTTAGAAAGTGAAATACGAATCCCATACCCTTGGCAAACCTATTCTCAAATCCCTGTGCAAGACTTTATGTACGGTGCTATGGAAAACACAACCGCTACTATCTTCGGTGACTTCTTTCACGTTGACAATACCAGTTTTAATGACGGAAACTATGTCGGAGTTAATGCACACGAATTAGCGCACCAATGGTTTGGAGATTTAGTAACAGCACGTACAGTAACACACCTATGGTTACAAGAAAGTTTTGCCACTCATTACAATCTCCTTGCAGAAAGAGAATGTTTTGGAATAGATCATTTTGATTGGGCTAGACGACAAGCAACAAACGCTGCATTAAATACCGCTGACAAAAAACCATTAGCATTCTCTGATATTGCAACTACTATCGTATACCAAAAGGGTTCACAAGTACTTGAAATGCTTAAATATGTTATTGGAAGAGAAGCATACAACCGAGGTATAAAACGCTACCTAACCGACCACAAATATGCCAATGTAGATTCAGAAGATTTACTAAATGCTTTCCATGATGAATTAGGATTATCCTTGGAATGGTTTTGGGAAGAATGGATTTACAAAGGAGGTGAACCTTCATATAAAGTAGAATACAAAGAATTAAAAAATAGTAACAATCAAAAAATTACTGAAATAACTGTAAATCAAACACAAGCTAGTAACGACCCTTCTGCTTTGTTTAAAATGCCTATCGAATTTGAGGTATTCTATAAAGATGGTTCAAGTGACAAACAAACTGCATGGATTGAAAAACAAACACATATCGTTTCTATTCCTAATACCGCAAACAAAAAAATTGACTTTGTATTATTTGACCCTAACAGTCGCGTTGTAAAAACAGTAAACTTCACAAAGAGTTTCGAAGAACTTAGTGCTCAAGCAGAAAAAGCACCAAATATGATTGACAGATATGATGCAGTAGTTGCACTAAAAGGAACTTCAATTAAAAACAAAATTGCTCTTTTTGAAAAACTTTATGATCAGAATTCATTTTATAGTATCAAAGCGGAAATTGTAAATCAACTAATCGATGATACGAACGAACGTTCCTTGAACCTCATCAAAAAATCATTAGAAGATAAAGACATTAAGGTGCGCAAAGAAGTGGCTAACATCACTAAAACTATTCACCCATCTTTAGAAGGTACATATAGTAAGTTGTTACAAGATTCATCATACCAATTGATTGGAACCGCAATCGAAAAGTTATATCAAAACTTCCCTGAAAAAGCAGATACTTACTTAGCTTTAACCAAAAATATTGAAGGTACAAATGGAAGAAATGTACGCATAAAATGGTTAAGAATGGCTTACAATCACACACATAAACAAGAATACTTGGATCAATTGGTTGACTACACTTCTGGTTCATATGAATTTTTAACTCGAGTAAACGCAATGACTGTCTTACGAAGAATTAATTATTTTAATGAACAACTACTAAACAATTGTATTGATGCTGCTATAAAAAGTAATTCTCGTCTAGCGAATCCAGCAAAAGAAGCGATTACCTATTACTACAATCAAGACGCTAATAAAACGTTGATTAAAAACACAATCAATGCATTACAAATAGACAAAGCAACGAAAGATATGCTTCGGAAATTAGCTATGTAATTCATTTAAATACCACATAAAAAAAGCCACCTTTCGGTGGCTTTTTTTATGATATTTCAATATCAAAAATTATGCGTACAATTCTTCTTGTAATTCTGCAATACGACTATCAGCTAGATAATCATCATAAGGCATCATTTTATCAATGAATCCAGTAGGTGTAATTTCAATGATACGGTTAGC
>CANGHE010000219.1 GCA_947453545.1 Flavobacteriia bacterium | reverse complement strand
GGAATCACCTGTCTTAGCAAATCATTATTTAATTCTTGAGGACCGTTATCATTAAATTTTTTATAATTAAAAGATAAAATTCTTTTTTCTTTAAAAGCGTTGAATAATTCCGGCAACAAATCGATACCCGACATCACAGGGGTAGTATTGAGAATGTATTTTACTGCTTCCGAATTATCATTAGTGAGATTTAGTACTTTTACAACCTCATCATAGCGTAATAATAATTCCGCTTCATAATTTTTGGAAATGTCAATAAAATAACCCTGATTTTTCTTGTAAACTAATTCAAATCCGAGGTCTTCTTTTAATTGCTTTAAGTCACGTTCTAGAGTCCTAGCAGATACAAATTCCCCTTTTTCCTCCAGATATTTTAATATTTCAATTTTAGTTTTGAAAGTTCTAGACAAAAAATACTTTATTGCAGAAAGTCTTTGAATATTTGGGTAGTTTGACATATTTCTTAAGTTGACATTATTTGACGAAGATAGGAAAATACTCCAATATTTGTTATCAATATAAAACAACCAAATCCAATAAAGATAGATTTGGTTGTTGACTTACCCAAAAAAATAAGTCCTAAGTCCTAATGATGTTTTGATAAATAACGAATTTGGAAATCACACTACACCAAAGCCTGCAAAAAAGTGTACTCGTTTTTTAGATTGGATTGCTCATTCTAACTGGCATAATACAACTTGTTAGGACATTAATGTCTTAATTTAAACGGAATTTAGTGAGTAGTTTCATGGATTGGATAATTTAATTATAAATCAAAAGCTACCGTAATTAAATGAGCGCTAGGAAATCCAGCATTAGTTACCACTATTTTTTTCCAATCATTTGGTCTTGTTGCATCAGGTAAAACATCTCTAAAATTACCTATATGAAGTCCATGAGGAATAATAGTTAATTCTGGGAAACCATTAATCGGATCAATAATAAATTCAGAAATAGTATTTGGTGCTACCATACACAAATCCCATTTATCACACAGTAAATTGTTTATTCCTAAAATTCTGGCTTGAAGATTAAATGGATTTCCTGGATTATCCCAATACGTTCTTGTTATTCCTGTACCATTTAATATAGGTCTAATTGGACCAAATGGAATTGCAAAGGGGAAAAGATCTATTAATAATACACCTTTGCTCGCTAAGCATAGTAAGGTTTCAATCTTATTCTCTGGACAAGGTCCATAACCCGGGCAACCAAAAGCTAATCTAGGTGCATTTAAATACGGAGTATTTCCTAAGTGTAAAATGTTATAAAAATAAGTGTTGTTTATGTCTCCATTTGGTATTATACAATTACCCATAACAGGGATTATTGGATTTAAAGACGCTGCACATTCCCCTATCATTATATATTTAATACAGGGTTTTTCTTTTAATTTAGGAGTTCCATCAGGATTAAAAAAAGGATGCAGATATGGCATGCCATAGCCTTCTACTCTAGTATTTTCGCCTCTGAAGATGTCTAAATAATCTTGAAACACTCGTTCTCTTATTGCATATTCAATGTGAAGTGGCATAATTGTTCCTGCAGGAATAATCGGTGCAAAATGGTCATTCCATAATTCATTGTATTGATTTTCATTTAACATAATTTGGGATTTTAGTTGGTTAATTATTTATTTGAATTATTTATTAATTTTTCTTCGTTTACCTCACAAAACTCTCTGAATCTCCCCAAGAGAAATGCTAATTCATATGAGCGTTCTCTAGCTGTTTTTCTGCTTTCTGAATAAGGGAATAATTTAATTTCAATTTGAATTGTTAATTTGTTGTTTTCAAAATCAGCAGATATTGGAGTCTGTGTGTGATGGATTGGCATCGAACGTATGAGACTCGCCGCCCAATCCTTAAAAGTAATCTCTACTTTCTCAACTTTTTCATTTGAATTATGACACCAAACGCCAATGGTGTTATTAAAATAATTTTCAATTTCAAGCTTTGCTATGTCTTCATCTTTAAAATAGATTATATTATCTGTTTCATCTTCTTCTAATGCTTCCACTTGAAATTTAAAAAACTGATCTAACCTGAAATTTGAAATCTTTTTTAATTCCATATTAAATCCAATCAAATAGTATAGATTCTCATATAGTCTTATTTGTATTGGAATAACTTTATGGAGTTTCGAGTTTTTAATTGTTTCATCGAGTGTATGTACAGTTGTGTAATTAAATTCAATACATTCATTTCTTTTTATATGCCCTAAAATTTTAATGGCAAGATTAATAATTTTTTCTTCGTTGATTAATTTAGGTTTAGTATGAACAACTGCTTTGATACCTTTTTTTTCATTATCATTGATGAAATATTTTTTCTTGATGTCTTCAATAAAATTTTTTACTATCGGTATAGAGTTATATTGATTCAATATCCCCAATAAAAAAGGTAAAGTCATTTCCTCTCTATTATCCGAAAAATTGAATTCTGGAATTGGAGACTTTTCTGCAAAATAATATTTCCCATTTGATCTATCTAATTTAATAAAAAAAGTGATTTTTTGCTTTTTGTCTTTTTTAACACTGTTCGAGTAATTAAAATTACCTCTTCTTATGTCGGTCAAATCCTTTTCAAAAGTTGATGGATTGAAAGCGTAACTATCATATTTAAAAAATTTTTCTTCTAGATATGTTTTAATTTCAGCTTTAGTTGATTGCTCAAGTATTTTTTCACAAATAAATTGGATTCTGTCTTGTCTCATAATTGTAATATGCTTTTTTTTTCTACAAATATATGTTTTTTTTAAGTATTTTTACATTTTATTTTAAATACTTGTTAATCATGTTTTTAAATTCAATTTTTGCAAATATAATATAGAGTTACCATATACTAATATGGTTTCAATTGCTAATTTTGTCAAAAAATATTAAACATGATTTCACAGTTTACAACCTTAGAACGATCCAAGTCCCTAGTCTTCCAATCCGAGCTCAACTTCATTTCCAAGTCCACTTTGGACTACCCCAACATTGAAACCGGTGGCGATCTCTTTGGATACTTTACCTATAGTGGTTTCCCTGTAATAATGTATGTCATTGGTCCTGGCGAAAGAGCAAAAAGGAGGGTTGATTTTTTCAATCAAGATGAGGAGTACCTTAAATCGGTTGGAAAGGAACTGCGTGATAATTTTGGGCTTCAGCACATTGGCGAATGGCATTCTCATCATCAGTTAGGACTGGCTAAACCTAGTCGTCATGATGTTAAAACGGTAGTTAAAGCATTAGACACCTATCAACTCGATCGTTTCTTGTTGGTAATTGGTACTATTAAAGATGCATCTAGTACCATCAACGGCTTTCTTTTCACTAAAGAAAAACGACTTGACTATGATTCTTCTCCTTGGGTTGTTCTGCCGGGTGAAAGTCCTATAAGAACGGTTTTTGATGCTGGTGCTAAATCACCACTATATATCCCTAAAACAGAAACGGCTTCTATTGTCGATTTGCAAACTGTAACTCTAGAAGAACCAATATCTAAAAAAGCAACTTACAACCCAAAGTACTGGATGAGCAATCAAAACCACCAAAGAGTTATGAATGATATCATGAATCAACTGGAAATGAAAATGGACTTTCACAACATTATACTAACCCAAAATGAAGAAAGCAAAATGGTCAGTTTAATTTTTGAAGATGCAAATAAAGTCTATAGAACATGCTTTCCAATGGAATACCCTTTGGGACCGCCTCAAATTTTTGAAAGCTCCGATGAAAACACTTGCAATCCTATTGAAGCAGTTTTAGAATGGAAGAATGAAGGGTCATTAGTTACCACTACCGTAGATTACATCAACCAGACAATCCAAATTTTCAACAAACAAATGACTGCCTAATGAACGAGACAAGGAAAATTCTAGAAACGGCAATACTGAATAGGTATTTTGACAACCGATTTCTCTTTACAAAAATCGGTAGAAAAGAAGTGTTGTTGGTCGGGGTTAAATCGCAATCAGGAAAGGTGTATCAAATCAAGATTGAACTATCCGAAATTTACCCCTTAGAGATGCCAAACGCTTTTGTCGTCTATCCAAAGGGTTTAAAAAACTTTAAAGGAAAACGATTGCAGGCTTTCAGTCATGAAATGCACACATTGGAGAGTGATGCCAATAAGGTTCAAGTGTGTCACTTTTTACCCGGAAATTGGAACCCTATGCAGAGTCTCTACAAAGTGATCT
>CANGHE010000218.1 GCA_947453545.1 Flavobacteriia bacterium | reverse complement strand
TTCAGGAACAGAATCATCAATAAAGCTTTCAAATTCAACTCCTTTTTTATTCGCTTCCGATTTGAATGATTTAACTAATGAATGAACTATTTCTTTGGTGTTAAACTCTTTACAATTTGGTTCAAAAATTTCTACATCTAAATTTGTATAATCCAACACATCATTGATAATCCCCAACAAGCGTTGCGAATTAGTTTGAATGGCTTGAATGTATTCATGTTGTTTTTCATCCAACACCGTAGTTTTTGCAAACAAATTAGACAATCCAACAATGGTATTCATTGGAGTTCTAATTTCATGACTCATGCTTGCAAGGAACTCTTCATGCTGTTTCGTCATTTGCAAAGCCAATTCTTTCTCTTTTTGTAATTCTAAATTAGTTCGCTCTAACAAATCTGCTCTAAATTGTTCCGAATAATCTTGAATCGTTCCACTCACTTCTACTAATTCACCTGCTTCATCTTTCTTTATTATAACATTACTTAATACAGGTAGTGAAGTTTTATTGGGCCTAACGATACGATAACGCATTGAGAAACTCTCCCCTTTCTCTATATTTTCACGAAACAAGGTTATATATTTATCATAATCGTCCGAATGAATGTATTCCTTCATATCCAAGTTTACCAAATCTATTGATTTAGATACTTGAAATAACTCATACATATAATCTGACCAGGTATATTCTCCTGTTTTAAAATTTCTAGAAAAACTTCCTACTTTGGCAATTCTTTGTGCTTCCACCAACTTTTGCTCCTTGTCAATTTTTTCCGTTATATCTCTTGCAAATACACAAGCACCTTTGATATATCCTGTTCCACTTTTAATCGGATAAAAAGAATACTCATAGGTTCTATTATTAAAATAATTAATCCAAACTTCTGTAAATATTTCTCCTTTAAAGGCACGGTTATAAAATGATGACCATTGATTCTTAACTGAATCAGAGAGTAATTCTAGATTAATCATGTCGAAAGTTTTGTCTTCTTCGTAAACCCCCATTGCGTTAAACAATTCAAATGCAACTGAATTTATACTTAAAAACTTATATTTTTTATCAATCGACCATATTAGATCATTGGTGTTTTCTGTAATTGCGACAAAATTTGCTTGGTTATGTTTTAATCGAATCTCTGCTTTTATCTTCATATTCATTCCAATGAATAAAACCAATGAAATTGAAATAAAAATAGCGATAACAATTAAGGAAGATACTTCTCCTTTTGGCGCTATAAATGCTACTAATGAAGTAATAATTACTGCATAAGTTAGATATAAATTAAGATGTAAATGTTTTTTAAACACCAAGGATGTACCAACATAAACCATCAATATACCTACAATGTGATTAAAGGTAAAACCATTTTGAAAAGCAATAAGCATCAAATGACTGTATCCTAAATAGATAAAACTACATATAACCGTATAAAACCTATCCTTGATTCGCTCGTTATAATAAGATAAGGTAACAAATACAGCGATTAGCAGACCAAATGATATCCGTTGAATAAATTGACTTGTATTTTCGTGTGCAGGAATAGAAACAAAAGTATTTATGTATCCAAAAAAAGGATATAATACCATTGTTAATAATAACAACCTTCTGTAAAGTTTTAAATCCTCAAGTTTTCGAATTGCAAGAGATGTTTTTTCGGCAATATTATTTTGTTTCGAGCTCAAGTATCAATAAATATTAGATTAATAAATCGTTGTTTAACCACCTCACTATTTTAGCAAATAAAACTTGTTCATCAAAAGGCTTAGAGATATAATCATTCATACCACTATGCAAACAAGCCTCTATTTCAGCTGGTGTAGCTTGTGCTGTCATGGCTAGAATAGGGATTTGTATACCCAACTCTTGACGTGCAATTTTAGTAGCTCCGTGACCGTCTAATTCAGGCATTTGGATATCCATTAAAACCAAATCATAAACCTTATGTTTTAACTTTTCAATTGCTAACACTCCATTTTCAGCAATATCAATTTCTAATTCTCCATTCCAATCTTTTAAGGTATCTTCTGCAACCATCTGATTGAACGGATTATCTTCCACTAATAAAATACGGTATTTCCCTTTTAATTCGGTATTCTTAGTATCGTAAGAAGGTATGTCAAATTCTTTAGATACATCAATTCTGTTTTCTGGTAAATCAAATGTTACCTCAAAATTAAAAGTAGAACCAACATTTGGCTGACTTTTAACTTGTATTTGTGCACCAAAAGCATGAATAATTTGATTGGAAATAGTTAATCCTAATCCAGTACCGCCAAACAAACGGGTCGTTGAGCTTTTTTCTTGCGTAAAAGGTTCAAAAATAGAATCGATTTTACTTGGATCTATTCCTATTCCTGTATCTTCAATACCAAAATAAACGGTAGCTTTTTTCTCAACTAGATTAACAAGTTTAACCGTGATTTTAACACTTCCCTCCAGTGTGAACTTAATGGCATTGTTTGTTAGATTAATTAATACTTGATTCAAACGCGTAGAATCACCAATTAAGAATTTAGGAACGTGTGAATCTATTTCTGCTACCAATGCGATTTTTTTCTTGTGCGCTGTTAATACAAGAGATTTCTCTACATTTTTAACCAATTCAACAACATCAAAAGTCGATTGTTCTACCTCTAACTTTCCTTCTTCAATTTTAGATAAATCCAAAATATCATTGATGATACTTAATAAATTTTTAGAGTTTAACTTAATCGTTTTAATGTAGTCCATCTGCTTTGGATTCAACGTACCTACTTTTTCCATTAAGTTACTCAATCCTAAAATTGAATTCATAGGAGTACGAATTTCGTGACTCATATTCGCTAAAAAACGCTCTTTTAACTTTGTTTTTTGCTCCGCTACTTCTTTTCCCTTTTGAAGTTCTTCGTTTTGTGATTTTAAATGTTCTTGTTGCTTTTTTTCAGTGATTTCATAACGAATAGAAAAGTACTGTTTCGGTTTACCTGATTCATCTAACAACGGAACAATCAAGGTATCTACCCAATAAAATTGACCGAATTTATTTTTGTTACACACTTCACCTCTCCAGGTATTTCCTGAAGAAATTGTTTTCCATAAGTCTTCAAAAATACCTTCTGGATTTTGATCGGATTTTAGCAATCGATGATTTTGCCCTATTAACTCATCAATTGTATATCCTGAAATTTTACTAAACATTTCATTCGCAAAAGTTATATCCCCTTGAAGATTTGTAATTGACACAATTGCAATTTGATTCAACGCGGTTTTATAATCTTGTACCGATTTCAAAGCCTCTCTCAATTGAATATCATGCGCTTTTTGTTGTGTAATATCTCTTCCGTATGCGTAATGTTTATTTTGTAAATAATCAATTACTATTTTAAAATTCACCCAGAATACTCCCTGGTTTTTAGATACATACCTTAAATCTGTTTCAAGAAAAGTGACTTCTTTATTATTTTCTACTTCTTCAAAATCCTGTTTAACTCTTGATAAGTCATCAGGGTGCACAATTGTAGAAACATGTTTTCCAATCAATTCATCTTCCGTATAACCAAGTTTCGTAATAAAGATTTGATTTACCCTTTCAAAAAAACCTTCAGGAGAAACAATCGCCATAAAATCTGATGACATACTAAAAAAGTTTTGAATCTCCGAACGAATCTTATTATTCTCTACTTCTAATAAATGCTTATTTCTATCAATCTTATTGGATTGAATTATACTACCAAATAAAGAAGTAAAAGAGGAAATGTGAGCGACATCCTCCATTGTATACCCACCCTTCTTGTTTGCTAAACCAATCATCCCCACCATTTCAACACCACTGAAAATAGGTATCCCTAAAAATGCATTTAAAGGAGGATGACCATGAGGTAGACCACCTTTTCGTTGATCATTCATTGGGTCGTTGGCTATCACTATTTCCGTATGCTTTAATGCATAACCAAACAGGGTATTTAAATTTCTAAATTCCAACCCTTTTTGCACGTTATCATCATAAAACTTACGAGTCTCATCATTCCACGCAATATTAGTCAATGCATATGTTCTCAAATAAGGTTGTTTAGATTCTTCATCCGTAAACACCTCGCCAATAAATCCATACTCACTTTCCAACAATGTTATGACACCATTTAAAATTTTAGCGTAAAAATCAGCTTCCTTTCCTTCGTGTAGAATAGACCTTGATATGTCAACGACAAAATCATCAAC
>CANGHE010000217.1 GCA_947453545.1 Flavobacteriia bacterium | reverse complement strand
TCAGATTATTGGGCTGAAGGTTTTGATTTAATCGAAATGGAGTATCAAATTCAAAATGACACTATCCCGAAAAGTGTGTAAATAGAAAAAAGTTATTTTCAATACCTACTTATTCTTTCCTCAAAAATAATTAAAAATTGATTATGGATCATGCCCCAATCTCTAATTGGCATGGTCCATTTTTTTGTTGCTTCACTCAAAGCTAAAAAAGTTGATTTCATAACTGCATCATCTGTAGGAAATGATAGTTTATTTTTCGTGTATTTTCTGATTTTTCCATTTAGATTTTCAATCAGATTTGTTGTATAAATTATTCGTCTGATTTCTAGAGGGAAATCAAAGAAAGCGGTTAATTCATCCCAATTTTCTCTCCAGCTTTTTATGGCATAAGAGTATTTTGAAGACCATTTCTTATCTAGTTCATTTAAAGCAAGTTCAGCTGATTTTTTATTCGGTGCTGTGTATATTTCTCTCATATCTTTAGCAAAATCTTTTTTGTCTTTCCAAACTACATATTTACTTGCATTTCGTATTTGATGAACTACACATATTTGCTTTGTAGATTGCGGAAATACACTTTGAATAGTCTGAGTAAAACCATTTAGATTATCCGTTGCAGTAATCAAAATATCATTTACTCCTCGTGCTTTAATATCAGTTAAAACAGTCATCCAAAACGCAGAAGATTCATTTTTACCTAGCCATAAACCCAAAACTTCTTTTCGTCCGTCTGTTCTTAAACCTACAGCTATATACATCGTTTTATTAATGACTTTTGAGTTTTCTCGAACTTTAAAAACAATACCGTCCATCCAAACAATCAGATATACAGGTTCTAAAGCTCTATTTTGCCAAGATGCAATATCATTAGTTACTCTATCTGTGATTCTAGAGATTTTTGAAGTTGAAATATCATAGCCATACAGTTCACTAATATGTTCTTCTATATCACTGTTAGACATTCCTTTAGCATACATTGAAATTATTATGTTTTCGAGCCCATCAATAAAACTTTCCCGTTTTTTGATAATCATAGGTTGAAAACTAGAGTCGCGATCTCTTGGAACTTTTATTTCTGTTTCGCCTTGAGAGGATTTGATTTTCTTGGTAGTATGACCATTTCTAGAATTAGAATTTGGAGAATTTTTGTGTTTATCATAACCTAAATGGTCATCCAATTCTCCTTCTAACATCTCTTCTAATGCACGTTTTTTTAGTTCATGCATGAATGTGTTTAAATCTTCTCCAGTCTTAAACTGTTTAAAGAAATCTTTGCTAAATAAATCTTCTGCTTTCATATACTGTGTGTTAAAATTACTAAAAAGTTATTTCCGAAAATTTTCCGACCTCTTTGGAGGGAGGTCAAAACTTTTCAGAACAACTTTGAGCTACTTACACACTTTATGAGATACTACCTAATTGATTGAAATTCAGTATAAAAGCGACATTTATTGTCGCTTTTTTTTATACTTCAAACTCGTAGGAAGTCAATACTTTATTTTTATCATCCATTACTTTCAAAAAATAGGTTCCTTTAATCCACCCTTTTACTCTAATATGAAAAGTTGATTCAACTTGACCGTCCCATAATGTTCTTCTTTTCTGACTTCTCATGATTACTCCTCCTGTTTCTTTGTGCACTTCTTCATGTATATAGGTGTTTTTTAAACATGAAAATTGATATTTTCCTCCGACTTCTGTCGTGTTTCGAACGATATATCCATTTTGATCAAGGCTTTCTGACTGAGAAGCTGAATACCATGTTTCTTTTTGATTTGTCAATTCACATAGAAATTTCCGAATTTCTTTATCGATTGGAGATAAACTTGGAATAGGCGCAACAGAATGATTATCAGAAACTGTCCACACCATATTTTGGAAGTAATTAACCTCAATTTTTTTAAGTTTAATGAAATCAACTAATTTTTGCAGTTTTGGATTCGTGGTTTTATTCACTGCAAAAGTACTTGTCTCTCTTGGACTTGCATCATGAGCTTGACAACAGTAGGCTTCAACAGTTGCATTTGTTTTTATTTTTGGAAGAACAGATACGATTTGATCTTTTACTGTTAAAAGTGTTTGCTCCCCTTCGTTTGAAGGTTCAAAAATCGTACCCGCAGGAATTCGAATAGTTAAATTTGAATTTGTTTGATTGTTTATTTCAAGAATTACTGATTTTCCACTGTGAGAACCATTCGATTTTTGGACACTTTTTATTTTTCGAAATTTAATAGCATCTGAAAATGTAATTTCATTCGTCTCATTTACTCTAGTTTGAAAAGAAAGAAACGAAACACAAAATACCAACGCACTGATATTTAAAAAAGGATGTAGAATTGTATTTTTCATTTGGAGAGAGTTTCTCCTATAATTCAAAATATAAATGAAAGTTACATATTAATCGAACTCAGGTTATTAAATAAAAAATGGCTACCAAAGTTGATAGCCATTTAATATGAATTATAATTTTCTTTTATTTTTTTGCAGCATCATATTTTGCAGCAACAACATCCCAGTTAATTACATTAAAAAATGCATTGATGTAATCTGGACGTCTGTTTTGATAGTTTAAGTAGTAAGCATGCTCCCAAACATCCATTGCTAATAAAGGAGTTCCATTAAAACCTTCCTCCATTAATTGATTGTCTTGATTAGGAGTAGAGCTTACAACTAATTTTTCTTGCACTAAAGACAACCAAGCCCAACCTGAACCAAAACGAGTAGCTCCTGCTTTAGCAAATTCAGCTTTGAAATTTTCAAATGATCCAAATGTTGCTGTAATATCTGCAGCTAAAGCGCCAGTAGGTTCACCTCCTTTATTAGGAGCCATTACTTCCCAAAATAAATTGTGATTCCAAAATCCACCTCCGTTATTTCTAACAGCAGGAATATCTCTTCCTTTGATTAAAACTTCTTCAATTGATTTCCCTTCTAAATCAGTTCCGGCAATTGCAGCATTTAAATTAGTGATATATGCTTGGTGATGTTTTGAATGGTGAATTTCCATTGTTCTTGCATCAATGTGTGGTTCTAATGCATCGTATGCATAAGGTAATTGTGGTAATTCAAATGACATATTTTTATTTTTTAAAATTTATATTTATTACTCCCAAAATTACTTTTTTTGATTGTAAATCACATTACATAATTATTATTTTTTCAAAAAAGTTCACAATAGATTTTACTTGAAATTGAATACCTTTGTTTTAAATTTGATTTGAAAGTTTATGCTTGCTAGATGTACTACTTTTTTCCTTCTTATTGTATGTTATTTGAACTTTTCTCATAATTCTATTAGTGCTCAAACTATTGAATCAGCTAGTTTTGCCGTTCAAGAAAAGAATAATCTAGCTATAGGATTTATTTCTACCACAATAAATTATCCAATTTTAAAAAGAACTAATTTTAATCTAAACGGAGGATTTCAATTTATAGGTTCTTATTTTGGTAATAGAGGCGGTTATTTTGCTTTCGGTTATAAGGTGGAAAGTCTTTTTTTAACTTCCAAAAAAATTAAATTTGGATTAAGTACGTCATTATTAGCAGGTGGAGGAGGAGGAGCACCTGATAAGGATGGATGGTTAGTTCAAACTTCAGCTTTTACTCAGTTTTTGACTTTTAATAAATTGAACCTTAAAGCTGGACTGGCATATACTTATGTTTCAAGTGGAATGATTCAAGGTTTGTCCCCATTTTTAGGTTTAAATTTTAACATGTATTCGAAAGAGAATCAATTTAAAATTAATTCAATTTATCCTGAATTTGGATTTGGAATTTATAATCATCAAAAGTTAGCTTTTATAGGAACAGGATTAAATTGGAGTTCTAGAAAATTAGCTGGAGATGTTTCAATTCATGCGTTGGCTAATGCATATGGAGGATATATGCAGTCATTAGCTAGTATAGGTTACAGTTTTAAATTGAATCAGTTTAGTTTCTCACCTGGAATTATAGTTGGTTTTGGTGGGGGAGGTGCAGCTTCAGTTGGAGGTGGTGCTTTATGTGGTGTTCAATTTTCATCTCACTATTTAATTAATAAAATCAATTTGGGATTGAAATACCAAATGATTACAGCTCCATTTGATCAATTTAATTATAATGCATTATTTTTTTCTGTAGGAAAAAGTTTAAATGATTCGACCCAATTAAAGTTCGATTGGCAGCCTGTACTTAAAGTATATAATGGTAATAATGGATTTGGAAATATTGGAATAAGGTTCCTAGGTATAAAGC
>CANGHE010000216.1 GCA_947453545.1 Flavobacteriia bacterium | reverse complement strand
CAAGAAATATTCTTTACGATACCAGAAAATTATGAACAGTGTAATTAAATACGTTTTCATATGCATTGCATTACTTGTTTTCAATCCAAGTTTTGGACAAAAAAAAAGTGATAAACTACGCCAAGAACAAGAGCGTTTAGAGAAAAGTATTGCAACAACTAAAAGTCTACTTAAAAAAGCAAAACTCAATTCCAAAGCTACTTTGGGGGAACTTCGTGTACTTGAAAATCAAGTTAAATACAGAGAAGAACTTTTAGTAAACTATGATAATCAAATTCGTAGTGCTGAGTTACAAATAGACCAAAAAGCAGAGCAAATTGAAGAACTTGAAGCGAAACTGAAAGAACTTGTTATCCAATACAAAAAGTTGCTTATCTATGCCTATAAACATAGAAGTAAAGAAGGTAAATGGATGTACATTTTCGCAGCGAAAACATACAATGAAGCACTAAAAAGAAAAAAATACCTGGAAAAAATTGCTGAATTACAACGTAAACAAAAAGAGTTTATTGAACAACACCAACGTCTAATTTCGAAAGAAAAAACAACCTTAGAAAAAGAAAAAGAAACAAAAGTTGAAATTGCAGAACAAAAACGCCAAGAGAAAGAAAGTTTAGAAAAAGATAAAGTACTGAAAGAACAAAATTTCTCTAAACTGAAGAAAGAAGAAAGTAAATTATCTGCTGAAATTAAACTAAACGAGAATAAAAAAATAATTCTACGTCAACGTATTAAAGAAGCTATCAACGCTGAATTAGCTGCAGAAGAAGCAAGAAGAAAAGCAAAAGAGAAAAAACTACTTGCTGAACAAAAAGCGAAAAATAATGCAAATGTAACTTCAAGCTTATCTGCAACTACCACTAAAACTGAAAAAGCTTCCAATAATGAAGCACCAACTTCCAAGACAAAAGAAACGGAAGAAGCACCAAAACGTGTTTTAACAATTTCTGAAACAAAAGAAGTTGCACTAAACCAAAGTTTTGAAAGTAACAAGGGACGTTTACCTTGGCCTGTTGCGAATGGAACAATTACAGAAGGGTATGGTAAACACGAACATCCAAAAATTAAAAACTTATTTACAAATAACAATGGTGTAGATATAAGTACAAATAGAGGATCGAATGTAAGAGCCGTATTTGAAGGGGAAGTGACTAGTGTACTATCCATACCAGGTGCTGGAAAAATTGTGATTATTAAACACGGGAATTACAGAACGGTATATAGTAACTTACAAGAAGTATATGTAAGTACAGGAACCAAAATAAAAACAAAACAATCTATTGGATCATTATTGCCAGATGAAGATGGAAGTTTATCGGTGGCTCACTTTGAAATTCACCACGTAACCAATGGACAAATTTTACGAATGAACCCAAGTAATTGGATAACAAGATAATATATGTTTACAGGAATTATTGAACAAGTAGCAGTAGTAAAAAAAGTTGTTCGTGAAAACGATAACTTACACATTACCTTAGAAGCACCTTTTACACAAGAATTAAAAATTGATCAAAGTGTTGCTCACAATGGCATTTGCTTAACTGTAGTAAATATTGAAAATCAAGAGTATACAGTTACAGCGATACACGAGACTATCGTGAAAACAAATATTGCTACTTGGGAAGTAAACAAAAAAATCAATGTAGAACGTTGTATGCAAATGAATGGCCGATTAGATGGTCACATTGTGCAAGGTCACGTTGATACAACAGGAACGTGCACAGCGATTGAAGATCAAAATGGAAGCTGGAAATACACTATTTCCTATACAGATGAGCACGTAACGGTTGAAAAAGGATCCATCACAATCAATGGGGTAAGTCTTACAGTAGTGGATTCGAAAGACAAATCATTCTCCGTTTGCATCATTCCTTACACCTACGAACATACTAATTTTCATCAATTAAATGTAGGTGACAAGGTCAATCTTGAATTTGATATCATCGGTAAATACGTTGCTAAATTGTTCAACAGAACAGCATAAAGATTAGATGATATTGAGTTTTACAATACTCTCAGAATAACTTTTTAAATTTGTAACCATCATAAAAACATAATAATATGGCTGATATTCATTCTTACGATTTTAAAGGAAAACGCGCTTTGATACGTGTTGATTTTAATGTTCCTTTAGACAAAGAGACTTTAGAGATTACGGACGACACACGTATCCGTGCTGCATTACCTACAATTAAACACATATTGGATGCAGGTGGAAGCGTTGTATTGATGTCTCACTTGGGAAGACCGAAAGAAGGATTTGAAGATAAATACTCTTTGAAACACATCGTAAAACATACTGCTGAATTATTAAATACAGAAGTAAAATTTGCAACGGATTGCATAAGTGCTGATGCGTTCGAATTAAGTGCAAACTTACAAGCAGGCGAAGTATTGTTGTTAGAAAATTTACGTTTCTACAAACAAGAAACTGCTGGTACAGAAAGTTTCGCTGAGAGTTTAGCAAAACACGGTGATGTATATGTAAACGATGCCTTCGGAACAGCACACAGAGCACACGCAAGTACTGCTATCATTGCAAAATACTTCCCAAATGATAAAATGTTTGGTTACCTATTAGAAGCAGAAATCAAAAGTGTGGATCGAGTATTAAACAGCGAAGATAAACCATTGACTGCAATCGTAGGAGGGGCGAAAGTTTCTTCTAAGATTACAATCATCGAGCGTTTATTAGACAAAGTTGACAACTTAATTGTTGGTGGTGGAATGGCATTCACTTTCGTTAAAGCACAAGGTGGTGAAGTAGGTGGTTCATTAGTTGAAGATGATTACCTAGATGTTGCTCGTAAAATTATGAGTGAAGCAAAAACGAAAGGGGTAAATATCTATGTTCCTACAGATGCGGTTATTGCAGATACTTTCTCGAATGAGGCAAATAGAAAAACAGTTCCTTCCAATGAAATTCCTGCTGGATGGATGGGATTAGATACGGGTGCCCAAACTTCTATAGACTGCGCTGAAATAATCAAAAATTCAAAGTTGATTTTATGGAATGGACCTATGGGAGTTTTTGAGATGGAAAACTTTCAACAAGGAACAAAAGACGTTGCGAATGCAATCGTTGAAGCAACAGAAAAAGGTGCTTTCTCTTTAATTGGTGGTGGTGACTCAGTTGCGGCAATCAATAAATTCAAACTTGCGGATAAAGTAAGTTATGTATCTACAGGAGGTGGCGCGATGTTAGAATACTTAGAAGGAATTGAATTACCTGGCATTAAGGCAATCAATAACTAATTATGAGTTATGGATTATGAGTTAGAAATTAACTCATAATCCATAATTTATAACTTATAATTATTTCGAAAGCACTTTCGGAATTCTAAAATAATCAGAATCGTGTTTTGGAGCATTTTTTAAAGCCTCCTTTTGTGTTATAGACACAACTGCAACATCATCACGAAGCACATTCACCTCATCAGACATAAAAATCAACGGTTCAACATCTCCTGTTTCCACCTCAGATAATTTATCCATAAAGCGAACGATGTTTTCCATATCTTGTTGAATTGCCTTTTTGCTATCTCCCGTAAATTCTAAACGCGCTAAATGAGCAATATGATCAACTACTTCTTCTGATATTTGCATAATAATGAGATTTAAGTGAAACAAAGATAATATACTAAGTAATATGAATAAATTATTTTTTTATAATTAAACCTCGTAAAAACTCAATCTCAGCTTCTAAGTGAGCTATTCTTTCTTCATATTGCTTAATTAATTGATCAGAAACTGAATATGTATTTTCAGTTTGGCTACATTTACTAAAGATGAGCTTAGCATCAAAAGAAACTATACACGAAGGTTCCATCTCAAAGATAACGGCAATATCTTTTATTTTTTCCCAATCAACTTTAGTTTCTGCACGTTCAATTTTAGAATAAGCGCGCTGAGATACACCAAGTTTATCTGCTAAATATTCTTGTGAAAATCCTTTTAACTCGCGAATCTGTCGAATATTTTCTCCTATTTCTTTTGACATACAATGTAATTTTAGAACCAAAATTACATATTTTAGAACTAACTACAGAAAGGGCTTGTAATTTTACTTATGTAAATTTGCTTATTAATTTGATTCACATTAATGTCAAATTAAAATATTTGAGTAATCACAATTATACCACTAATTATTTATTGTAGCAATAATCAAACGACTAAATAATTTAAAACCAAAATATCTTCGGTTTAATTTATAGCAAAACTCATTCAAATAGGATTGCAAATATCCTGGTTTTATCATGTGGTAT
>CANGHE010000215.1 GCA_947453545.1 Flavobacteriia bacterium | reverse complement strand
TGATTGCGAATCAAATCTCGGTTATAACGTTGAAGGATTGCTTTCAATCTCTTTTCCATTAAAGCGGCCTCTTTCTTGTAATATCGAATAGAATCCACCGAAGTTTTGTTTCGCGTTTCTATACTGTACAAATTTCGTGCCTTTTCTTTTGAAAAAGTCAATACGTGTTTATTATTAAAGTAATTATAAGTACCTTCTAGGTAATTAATTGCTTCATTTCTAGTGTTTTGAAAGTGAGAATTGCCATAAGAATAATAATTCGTTTTTATTCCTAACAAATCCAAGGTCGTAGGTAAAATATCAATTTGTTGTAAAATACGTGTTTCTTTCTTCGGTTTTATCAACCCTTTCGGATGGAAAAACACGATTGGAATTTGATACATTTGTCCGCGTTGATTGTACACAGGATTGTTACTTGCGGCCGTGTGATCTGCACACAAAATAAACAAGGTGTTTTCGTACCAAGGCTGTTTTTTTGCCTCTTCAAAAAACTTTTTCAAACTGTAATCACCATAGTGTAAAGCTTCACAAATAGGCTCTGGACCTTTCCGCAATTTACCACGCATATTAGGCGGGATATAATACGGATGATGGGAAGACAAAGTAAATAAACTTGCTAAAAAAGGCTGTTTCAACGTAGTCAATTGCTTCGCAGTCCAAGGGTTGAAATATTCATCTAAAATACCCCAACTTTGGTCGTAATGTTTTTCGTTATTGTACTCTGTTCTACCAAAATAATGTTCAAATCCTGCTTGTGCAGCAAACCCATCAAACTTCATCGAACCATTTGTTGCGCCGTGAAAAAAAGCAGAGGTATAGCCTTCCTTTTTCAATAATTGCGGTAAAGCTTCCACCCGATTGTTTCCATACATCGAGGAAATATAGGGATTGTCTAACAACGAAGGAATAGAGGCGAAAATCGCAGGAACTGCTTCAATGGATTTTTTTCCATTAGCGATACCGTGTTGAAAGTACAAACTCTCTTTGGTCAAAGAATCAAAAAAGGGTGTGAATGATTTTTTAACACCGGAAGCACCTACCCACTCATTTCCAAAACTTTCCAAAATCAATACCACCACATTGGTTTTTTTAGGGAGCATCGTTTGAGGAACAGACTGATGAATAGGATTAAAAAGTAATTTTTCTACCTTTTCAGAAAAATAATGTTTCTCCTCCAATCCTTGTTTGTTCACAGATTTAACAAGCGTGAAAGGAGTGTTCAAAACAAAAGCAGCATTTTCAACACGTGTAAATTGAGATGCGTCAATTGGACTCAACGGTTTAAGGACAAATCCACCTCTACCAACAAATATGAAAAGACCAATAACTAGTACAAACAAGATGGATTTTAATCCATAATGCCCACGATCAATGGTAGATTGTGTTTTTTTATATACCTTATTCGACAACCACATACACCCTACAAACAAAATCATCACCAACCAAAAATCTCGGAAATAAGAACCAATTTGTTGGGTTAAATCATTGCCCCCTTGTATCATTTCAAAAACATCTACCGTAGAACGCTTTTTCGTAAAACTAAAATATTCAACATCTATTAAATTGAATATCAATAAAAAAGCATTACAAAGTAGATATACGATGCGTAAAAAAACTTGGTATCCTTTGGAGCTTTGAATAGGAAGAGGTAAAAACGCAAAAGTAATGAGAGGTAAACATAACAAACCTAAGGTAATCGCGTCAAACCAAATCCCAATAAACCAATCTTTCAAGGTAATTGCTGTAAAATCCGCCGCGTTTGAAAAATAAAAAATACTGCGACAGACACTCATCAACACAATAGTCCACAACAAACGTACACCCCAAGGCTTTAACAATTGCTTGTATACATTTCCTATTTGTGACATAGATTTTCTTTGAAGAACAAAAGTACATAAAGAACAACTTGTTTAGTGTATCCCCTTCTGATTTTTGATATCTTTGAATAACAAATTTACTATGAAAAACATCGATAAAAAAAGTTTGGAAAATGCTTACCGCTTATTTGAATCTCAAAATATAGATTTGATAGAGGTAGGCACAACAAAAGGATTACAACAAATACATCATTACCTCTTTGATGGACTTTATGAATTTGCAGGTAAAATTAGAAACAAAAACATTTCAAAGGGAGGGTTTAGATTTGCAAATTCACTATATCTCAATGAAATATTGGTTAAAATTGAAGAATTGCCAGAAGATAGTTTTGATGAAATAGTTTCAAAATACGTCGAAATGAACATTGCCCATCCTTTTATGGAAGGAAATGGAAGAAGTATGCGTATTTGGTTAGATATGATATTAAAAACAAGACTAAAAAAACTAGTTAACTGGCAAAACATAGACAAGTCTTTGTATTTACAAGCGATGGAACGATCCCCTATTAATGAACTTGAACTAAAAACACTTATTTCCTTAAACTTAACAGATGAAATCGATAACAGAGAAATAATCTTCAAAGGTATCGAGCAATCCTATTATTATGAAGGGTACACCAAGGAAGATGATGCTAATTACGAATAAAAATAAGCGATGGCTTAGAGAACTTTTATCTCCCACTGACACACACCTTACCCTTACATCTTTGCGTTAAAAGGTATGTTTTGCTTATTTCTGAATTGATTCTAGTAGATAATGTAACCATTTAAGCTGAGTTCAATTCTTATTTGATTAATATAAAGATGATTAGACTTCCTCTCTTGAGAAGAGAAGAGAATACTTTCGAAGAACAAACGTTAATGCAGTGAGGATTGAGGTGGGTGACTTGTAAATTAAAGCCAAATTTGATTAATATTTTGATTTGCAAATATTTAAATCACCTCCCTTAATCCCTCCTCTAGGAGGGAAACCAAAAACATTTAATTAAGTTATTGATTAGTAGTAATTTAACAATCGAACTCAGGCTTCTAATAACTAACAAATTAATTAACTTATATCTCCTCTGAAATCAAAACGAAAACCAGTTCATTGCCAAAGGTATACAGAAGCATTTTTTTAATTCTTTATTAGTAGAATTGAATTTAATATTCTTTAACAGAATGAAATATCAATAATTGAGTCACTTGATTAATTTTGATTGACTAAAAAAATACGTATGAAAACAAATCACGAAATAGACTTTGAAATCAAAGGTGAGGAAATGCAATGTGTGGAGATTGAATTAGATCCAAATGAAACAGTAATTGCAGAACCAGGTGCTTTTATGTATATGGACGAGGCAATTCAAATGGAAACAATATTTGGAGATGGTTCAGAACAAAATGGGGGTGGAATTTTTAATAAATTATTCAGCGCTGGTAAACGTATGTTAACAGGTGAAAATTTGTTTATGACAGCCTATACACATCGTGGTTATGGTAAGGCGCGCGTTGCGTTTGCATCTCCTTATCCAGGTAAAATCATTCCTTTGGATTTACACGAATTAGGAGGAAAAATTATTTGTCAAAAAGATGCATTTTTATGCGCAGCGAAAGGCGCATCAGTTGGTATTGAATTTCAACGCAAATTAGGCACTGGTCTTTTTGGTGGCGAAGGATTTATTATGCAAAAAATTGAAGGAGATGGAATGGCATTTTGCCACGCAGGAGGACATATCGTACGCAGAAGATTAAATCCAGGCGAAGTATTGAAAGTCGATACCGGTTGTATTGTAGCCTATACCCAAACGATTGATTACGATATTCAATTTGTCGGTGGAATAAAAAATACCATCTTTGGTGGAGAAGGAGTATTTTTCGCGACTTTACGTGGACCAGGAGAAGTTTGGTTACAAACATTACCAATATCCCGACTAGCATCTCGCGTATTAGCTTATGGTCGTCCTGGTGGAAGAAAAGAAGAAGGAGGTATTTTAGGAGGTTTAGGGAATTTATTTGACGGAGACGGAATGTAGTTCAACCTTATAGAATTAAAAAGTCTGCTACTGATAGTACATTATCGATAGCAGACTTTTTGAATTTTATTATTCCTTAGCTAAGAGATTTAACAAAATACTTTTTTCTGAACCAGAATGCTAGCTTAACCAATGCAATCAATGCTGGCACTTCTACCAAAGGTCCTACAACACCAGCAAATGCTTCTCCACTATTGATTCCAAAAACACCAATAGCAACTGCAATTGCCAATTCAAAATTATTTCCTGTTGCTGTGAATGCCAAAGCAGTTGTTGTTGAATAATCTGCCCCTAATCTTTTGGCAAACAAAAATGTTACCACAAACATAACAGCAAAATAAATCACCAAAGGAATAGCAATCTTCTCCACATCAAAAGGGATTTTTAC
>CANGHE010000214.1 GCA_947453545.1 Flavobacteriia bacterium | reverse complement strand
TTTACGTGCTGGTTTGCCTATGCACCAAGGTTTCTTAAATTTCTTTGATAAAGCAGATTCTGCATTTGTTTCTGCCTACAGAAAACATATTGACAAAGATGACTTTGAAATTCAAGTTGAATATGTTGCCGCTCCAACATTTGAGAATAAGACATTGATTATAATAGACCCAATGTTAGCCACAGGGAGTTCAATGGTAAGTGTATATAAAACACTAATCAAACAAGGTAATCCAACTCGTGTAATTATTGCAGCTGCAATTGCCTCTCCAGAAGCACTTGAATATTTACAAAAGCATTTGCCTGAAAGTACACAATATTTTATAGGAGCAATTGACTTAGAATTAACAGCACAAGCCTATATCGTACCTGGTATGGGAGATGCAGGTGATTTGGCTTTTGGCGTAAAATGTTAATACAACACAATGGATATAACCAAATACAGTGCCTTTTTTCTTTTATCGACCGTTAAATTTTTATTTACACCGTTCGGAGGTCCTGCTGCGGGATTAACATTTTTTGAAACATACCTGACCTGTCTTTTAGGTGCATTTGTTAGTGGTACAATCTTTTATTTCCTAGGTGAATTCCTACTTAAACGTTCGAAACAAAAGAATTTATTACTTCGAGAAAGTGCCAAATTAAAAGGTGAAGTTTTCAAAGAAAAAAAGAAATTCACCAAGATGAACAAGGGTATTGTAAAAATGAAACATCGATTTGGAATCGTTGGGATTTCATTTTTTGCTCCTCTCTTTATGTCCGTACCCGTTGGAACAATTATTACAGCAAAGTTCTTCGGAAAGAGAAAAATTACCTATCCATTAATTCTTTTAGGATTTTGTGTTAATGGTCTGCTTACAACCGGTATTGCTTATGGTATATCCTATTTTCTATAATGTACTTCCCAAAACATCTTTTTTTTGATTTAGATCGAACCCTCTGGGATTTTGAAACTAATTCAAGAAATGCATTACAGAAATTATATGATAATTTTCAATTATCAAGCTATTTTGAACACTTCATACATTTTCATACTACTTATCACCATATCAATAATGAACTTTGGAAAAAATATGGAAAAGGTAAAATATCAAAAGATGAACTCCGAATTGTACGTTTTCAAAAAACGATGGAAAGAGTAAAAATATATGACCAAGGATTAGTTGAACAATTAAACACAAGCTATATTTCAACTGCTCCCAAAGAAAAAAATCTATTTCCTGACACATTAGAAACACTCAAAACATTAAGTAATCGCTACAAACTTCACATCATTACCAATGGATTTGAAGAAGCACAAATCACCAAGTTAAAAACAACAAATCTTTTCCCACTTTTTGATGTAATCGTTTGTTCTGAAATGGTTGGTAAAACTAAACCTCATCGAGAAATATTTCAATATGCACTTCAAAAAGCCAATGCAAAACCAACGGAAAGCGTAATGATTGGCGATGACCATACAACAGATATATTAGGTGCAATTCAAAGTGGAATGCAGGCAATATTATTTGATCCAAAAGAAAAATACAGAAAATCTGCAGGACAACATAAAATTAAGAATTTGAACGAATTACCTCTCTTGTTGACTATGTTATAGGATATCCTAAATTTATAAAACAAAAAACCCCGCGTTTATAGCAGGATTTACAAATAGTTTTATGCTGTATATTTAATACAATTCTTGACGTAAACGTTCATATAATATCATTCCAGTTGCAACACCAACATTCAAAGATGCAATTTGACCTTTCATAGGGATTCGCGCTTTGATGTCAGCCATTTTTAGAATATCACTACTCACACCATCTTCTTCAGACCCCATTACAATACCAACTTGCCCTCGTAGATTTACTTCGTATAAAGGAACAGATGATTTTTCTGTACACGCAACGATTCTAAATCCGCTTTGTTGTAAATAGAATAAACTGTCTTTTAAATTACCTACTTTACAAACAGGAATTCTATTTAAAGCACCTGCACTCGTTTTAATGGCATCTGGCGTAACTTGAACAGATCCTTTTCCTGGAATAACTATCGCAGTAACACCTTCACATTCGGCAGTTCTAGCAATTGCCCCGAAATTTCGAACATCAGTCAATCTGTCTAAGAACAAGAAACACGCTTTATCTTCATTTTCAACAGCTTTATCTACTAATTCTTCAAAATTAGCATATTCCATTGGAGACAAATAAGCTATTACACCCTGATGATTACTTGTTGTAATTCTATCAAGTCGTTCTATAGGAACAAATTGAATGAAATAATTTTTATTAGCCGTTGCTTCTTTTAGTTCAAAAAACAACTCCTTTTGCATCCCTTTTTGGATCATCAATTTATTGATCTCTCTTCCAGAATGAATTGCTTCTATAACTGCTCTAACTCCAAAGATAATATCATCATTCTCTTTCTCCTTAGCGGTATATCTATCTTCTCTTCTTTGAAACGGTTTGTCGTATCTTTTTTCCATTTGTAACTTTTCTATGCGTTGATATTTAACTCTACTTCAACATTGTCACCTAATGTTTTTGCCACAGGACAAGCTCTACCAGCAGCAATCACGTGTTTTGTTTGAGACTCATCCCAACCATTATTAGATATATCAATATTGATAATTAATTTCGAAATTCTTCGAGGAGAATCCGTTGACATAATTTTTGTTACTTCAGCAGTACCATTTACAAAAGATAAATTATGTGACTGACAATAAATTCCAATTATCGTAAGCATACAAGAAGCATAGGAAGTCGCTACTAAATCAGTTGGTGAGAACGCCTCCCCTTTTCCGTGATTATCCGTTGGAGCATCTGTAATTATAGTTGTTCCAGATGCTATGTGTGTAGCTGAGGTTCTTAACTCACCTAAATAGTTTACTTTAGAAGTAATCATTGTTCAAAAAATTAATTACGTAAAATTAGTTCTTTTTAATCTATAAAAGAAATAGAAGTAAAGGGTTCGTTAAAAGGATTATATTTGAATACAACAAATGACTCAATAAGTACAATGGCTGCTGAATACAAAACGCTCAATCTTAATGATAATCTACCATTAACTTGCACAAGAACAGGAACGTGTTGCCACGGAAATCAAGTTTACATAAATCCTTGGGAATTAAATCAACTTGCAAAAACAAAAAATTGTAGTCCAAAAGATCTAAGAGATAATTATACCGATTTTGGAGGAATACGTTTGGTATTTGACGGGAATAAAAATAAATTGAATAAAAAATCATGCAGATTTTATGATAATCAAATAGGTTGTAGTATACACCTCGGAAGACCATTAGCATGTCGACTTTTTCCTATTGGTAGAAAAATACAAAATGACACAATTGAATATATTCAACAAGGACAAGTATTTCCTTGTATATCAGAGTGTCCATCTGTAGTTGAATTACCAGCCCTTAAGGTATCAGATTACCTTATAGAACAGCAAACTGAATTGTACGAACAGGCGCAAGACCTATACCTTGATGTAATGCAAAATATAGCAGATATGGGTTTTAGTTTACTTTTAGAAACACCATTAGTCGAATCCAACGAATTTAAAACTATAAATGCTTGGAGAAGATTTGCACATTTGTCAATTGAAGAATTAACTAAATTTATTGATTATGAATGGATTGACTTAATTACTACTCCTGAAATCGACAAAGTTTTACCAACTGAATTCATAGAACAACACAATGATTTATTACAAACATTCGCACAAAATAAATATGGTCAACTTACTTCGCTTGAAGAAACAAATAATGCATCTATTACTTTGATAGGTTGTGCGCTATACCTGGCAAAAAGTATTGGCTCGAACCTAGAGGACTTAATTGATCACTGGGTAGAAACGGCTATTCAATTTGGAGCAAAAGAAAATTAGACAATATAAACAATTAATAATCTGATAATTAATAAAGATTATTAATTGAAATTACACATATCAACAATTGAATCTTATTAACTGTTGAAATATTCCTAAAAAACAGTTTTAAGTCACTTTATCTTTGTATAAATACTTGTACAAATGAGTGAAATAATCAACAAAGACGACCAACCAATTCGAATAAAAAAACCGAAATGGTTACGTGTAAAACTTCCAATAGGAGAGAATTACAAGAAAGTTAGAGCACTTGTTGATGAACACAAATTGCATACCATCTGCGAAAGTGGTAGTTGTCCAAATATGGGAGAATGTTGGGGAGAAGGAACTGCTACATTTATGATATTAGGTAATATTTGTACAAGAAGTTGTGGTTTTTGTGCGGTTCAAACTGGAAAACCATTAGCTGCAGATTTAATGGAACCAAATCGTGTTGCGAATAGTGTAAAAACGATGGGAGTTAAACACGCTGTAATTAC
>CANGHE010000213.1 GCA_947453545.1 Flavobacteriia bacterium | reverse complement strand
TTTAGAATCTAAATACGATATTCAAACAGCTAAAATATTTGTTTATAATGCTTTATGGTTTGAAGTGTTACTTGTTTATTTAGGGTTGAATTTGGTTGCAAACATCTTCCGTTACAAAATGTATCAGCGTGAGAAAATGGCTATGTTTGCTTTTCACCTGTCTTTCATCGTTATTTTAATTGGAGCAGGAATTACACGTTTTTTCAGTTTTGAAGGTTTGATGGTAATTCGTGAAGGTGAGTCTAGTAATTTTATTTATGCTTCTGATCCTCATTTGTGGTTTCGTATCAATGATGGTAAAATGCAATACACTTTGAATAAGAAGCTTTTCATGTCAGAACAAGCAAACAATAGTTTTGATATTGACATCGATTTTCCAGGACGTAAAAATCCAATTACCATTGAATATGTAGATTATAAAAAGAAACAAGTTGACACGCTTTTAATCAATGATACGATTAAGTCTGGGGTATTAGAAATTGTGACAGACGGGATGAAATCGAACTACGTTTCACCGAATGGATTTGTAATGGTAGGTGATAACGCTCTTTCTTACGATAAGCCAAACGCAATGCCTGGAATAGAGGTAACCAAACGTATGGGTAAATTAATGATTCGCACAAAGTTACCGATATCTTATTTACCGATGGCTATGATGATGAAATTCAGACAGTCAGGTCAAAATCCTCCAGATTCAATGTTTACAAAAATTCCAACAGATAGTTTGGTTCCATTTTTATCGACTACTTTGTATCTTGTTGGTGGACAGCAGTTTGTTTTTAAAAGAGAAATACCACACGCAAAAATGACGCGTGTTTCATCCGGAAGAAAGGATAAAGGATTGGATGTATTGACGGTAAAAATTACGGATGGAAATGAATCTAAGATAGTAGATTTAGTTGGTGGTATCAGTCAGATTCCAGGTCGTTCTGTGTTTCAGTTTGGTGGCTTGAGTTATGAAATGGAGTATGGATCTACGCGTATTGACATTCCTTTTTCCATTGCTTGTAAAGATTTCCGTTTAGCGCGTTATCCAGGTTCTCAAGTAGCATCTTCTTTTGAAAGCGATGTTATGATTGTAGATAAAGAGAAAAATTACACACACAATCAAACGATATTTATGAATCATGTGATGGATTACAGAGGTTACCGCTTTTTCCAATCAAGTTATGATCCAGATGAAAAGGGAACACGTTTGAGTGTAAATCACGATGCGGTGGGGACTAATGTAACGTATGTAGGTTATTTATTAATGTCTATCGGTATGATTATGTCATTGTTTGCACCTATTGGAAGGTTTAAAGAGTTGTTAGGCAAAATTAATGCTTCACATAAAAGACGTCAAATAATCAATAGTTTGATTGTATTGATTTCTCTTTCTTTAAGTTCTGGTGTTCATGCACAACACGAAGGTCACGACCACGAAGGACACGACCACGCTGCTCATTCAGAAAAAACGTTGAGTCATGCAGAACCAACGAAACCAGTGGCATATTTTGCTTCTGAAGAACATAGTGATGAAGTGGCGAGTTTATTGGTGCAAGATTTTGACGGAAGGATAGTTCCTTTGCATACAATGTCTGATCAGTTGTTACGTAAAATTTACGGTAAGAATAAATTTGAGAATAAAAATGCAGTTCAAACAGTATTAAGTATGCATATGTATCCACCTTATTGGATAAGCAAAAAAGTGATATCTGTTCCACAAGCAGTTAGAGAACAACTGAAATTAGGGAAATATGCATCCTTTGAAGATTTGATGGATAAAACAAGTGGAGAGTTTAAATGGATGAGTCAGTATAATGCTGCTCACCAAAAATTAGAGTCAAAGCGCGCTGAGTTTGATAAAAAGTTGATAAAGTTAGTTGAGCGTTTTCAAGTAGTTGGTTCTATTTTCCGTTGGGAATACATGAAAATCATCCCCTTGAAAAATGATCCTAACAACACGTGGTATGTTCCGTTGAATATGGAATTAATGCAACGTGATTCTACCTCTTCTTCAATTGCTTTAAAATATTTGGAAGCTGTTGATAAAGCAGCAAAAACAAAAGCATTTGGTGAAGCATCTGATGTATTGACTAAGTTCAAGAAGTTTCAGCGTGAAACAGCTAAAAACATCGTTCCTTCTGAATCGCATGTAAATTTAGAGATTCGTTACAACAAGATGAACATCTTTAAAAATACGATGTATAGTTATTTTGTATTAGGATTGATTTTGTTGGTAATTTATTTTATTCGTGTATTTGTAGTTCCAACTGCATCCTCTGAGAAAATTTTCAAACGTATTTCACTACCGTTTATTGTTTTAATGGGAGTTGTGTTTCTGTATCATGCAGCTGGTATAGCAATGCGTTGGAATATATCTGGACACGCACCTTGGAGTAATGGTTACGAAGCAGTAGTTTTTATTGCTTGGGTTACTATGATTGCAGGATTTGTTTTCTCAAGAAAAAATGGAGCTGTATTAGCAGGAACAGCCGTTTTATCTTTCTTCATTTTGTTTGTTACTGAGTTGAATTTAATGGATCCAGAAATTACGCCATTGCAACCTGTATTGAAATCCTATTGGTTGATGATACACGTTGCTATTATCACGGGTAGTTATGGTTTCCTTGGATTAGGTGCGATTTTATCTTTCTTGAATCAAGTATTGTATATTTTTAGAAACAAGGTAAATGGACAGCGTATTACAGCACAAATCAATGAAATAACGGCTATTTCTGAATTAACTATTACGATTGGTTTATTTATGTTGACAATTGGTACTTTCTTAGGAGGTGTTTGGGCAAATGAGTCTTGGGGTAGATATTGGGGATGGGATCCAAAAGAAACGTGGGCATTGGTGTCTGTATTGGTTTATGCAGTGATTTTACATTTACGTTACATACCAGGATTAAGCGGGAAATTCACTTTTAATTTGGTTAGTTTTTGGGGATATGGTGCAATAATCTTTACTTTCTTTGGAGTAAACTTTTATTTAGTTGGTTTACATTCTTATGCGCAAGGAGAAGGATTAGCAGAAATTCCAAATTGGATATTTTATACGATATATTCCTTTGCACTCTTTTCTTCTATTTCTTTCTTGAGATACAAACAGTACTCAAAAATTGTCTAAGTTAAATTCGTTAACTATGAGAACAAATAAAGTCGATATTCTTGCATTCGCAGCTCACCCAGATGATGTTGAATTATCAGCATCTGGTACCTTGATGAAACATATAGCACAAGGAAAAAAGGTTGCTATTGTTGATTTAACAAGAGGTGAGTTAGGTTCTCGTGGAACGATTGAGACAAGGAAAGAAGAAGCTGGTCAAGCTGCTGAAATAATGGGAATAACTGCTCGTGTTAATTTAGCTTTACAAGATGGTTTTTTTGAACATAATGAAGAAAATTTACTTAAGATTGTTGAGCAGATTCGTTATTTTCAGCCTGAAATTGTGTTGGCTAATGCGGTAGAAGATCGTCACCCAGATCATGGTAAAGGAAGTAAATTAGTTTCAGATGCTTGTTTTTTAGCTGGATTGATCAAAGTGAAAACTTATTTCGAATCCGACAAACAAGTGCCTCATCGCCCAAGATTGGTATTACATTACATTCAGGATAGGTATATCAAGCCTGATGTATTGATTGATGTTACTGATTTCTATGAGCGTAAAATGGATGCTATCTTAGCTTATAAGACACAGTTTTTTAATCCAGGGCAAGATGGTCCACAAACACCTATATCTGGACAAGATTTTCTTAATTTCTTATCTGGAAGAATGGCAGAAATGGGAAGATCTATTGGAGTTCAATATGCAGAAGGATTCACAACAGAAAGGGTACTTGGAGTGAATGATTTTTCTACTCTTTTATAGCCCAATTCTTTAATTTTCTGATTGAGTTTAATAGAAAAGGAGATTTTTGTAGTACGTTATACGTGTAAAAATCATCACTAAAATTCTTATTGAATCTTTTTACAGAATCAATGGAAGACCCACCAAAATCTAAGGTCCAATCCGTATGTTCATATTCTCGAATTATAGAATCGATAATTAAGTGCATTGCACCATATTTTTTACCTTTTCCATTCGTTCCCCCTTTGTGATAAATGATTTTTTTATTACAAAATGAGAAAAATCCAGAAGCTATTACTTCCCTGTCGTCATAACATTCAATAATTTGAATTTGTTTGTGATCTAAGCCATTTTGTATCAATTCAGAAAGAACTTGATAATGCTCTTCTTTCATTTCTTGAATTTTGTTCCCTCGATTTTGTTTGAATAAGAAAATGACATTTGCAATATTCTCCGTTTTCTTTACCACTAAATTAGTCTTAATCGCTTTATTTAGATTTCTTTTTAAATTGTTAGAATAC
>CANGHE010000212.1 GCA_947453545.1 Flavobacteriia bacterium | reverse complement strand
TTTTTCAGCCAATTCTAAATCAATAACATCTCCAGATTTCACTTTGTTGCCATTTATCATTGTGGTTCCCCATCCAATAGTCCACACGAAACCACTACATTGATACGCTTCTAGTCTTAATCCTTCAAAGTTTTTTATCAATAGTATTCCTTTTTCAGATGTTTTAACAACTTTGTTATAATTCATTACTTCTAATAAAACTTTTTAAAGTTGCTTTATCTGGCAAAGGTGCAGGTAAAAAATCAGATTCTCCATATCCATGAGCATATACTTTAATTTTGACACCTTTCTCTGATAGCCATATCATAATTAGATGAGATTAAAAATAAATATCTAAACAAACTATAATGTTTTTTTGTAATTTCTTGTCAAAAGAATATATAGTTTTATTATAATTAATTTGTGTTTTCCCATTTACAATTGTTCCCCCGGTTTCAATAATTATTTCTTTATCTACACCTGATTTATATTTTGTTATTTTATTATTAGTAACAAAAACCTCCCTGATATCACAAAAGTCTATATTGTTTGTTGCTTGGACTACATTCCATCCATTATTAATTTTTATTTTTCCTAACTTTTTTTGTTTATTTTTTAATAGATTTATACTTTTTTGTGCTTTGTTATATTTTTCTAGGTAATCAAAAAACACAATATAATTAGTGTTTAAAATATTATATTCTTCACTTGATAGAACAATTTTAGAATTTTTTTTATATAATATATCCATATTAACTATGCCTATTCCATCATAAATAGAATTTGTTTTATTAAGTATAAATCTTGTAAAAATATTATTGTTTTCCATCCATTTAATATAATTGTATAAGTTTAATTCATTTTCTAAATTTTTTTCAATAAAGCAATATCTATTTAAATTATTATCTTGAAGATTGTCCTTATCATTTGTTATTAACCAAATTTTATTATTTTGCACAAGTGCATATTTTTCCTTTAATTCAAAAGCATTTGAGGTGTTTTTATAAAAATCTTCTGATATAATAACTTTATGCAGACCATCTGGAATTATATTAGGTAAGTATTTGTATCTGCTGTAACGAATTTTAGCATCATTTAATTCATTATTTCTTTTTTCAATTAACTCTGGATTTGTTCGATCATTGTCAATTTTTTTGCCTAAATTATCAAAGTATTCATTTAATTGATTATTGTATGTATTTTGATCATAATCATTTTGAAGTTTACTAGCAGCAGCAATTAAAAAACTAAAATCTGGATTATAATCCACTTGAGGTAAATATGCTTCTGGTATCGATAGTTTATTTTGTTCTAAATACAAATCAGATGTAGATAAATTATTACTTTTTTTTGTATCGCTTTGTTGTTTTTGTCCAATTACAAAACCTCTATTATATCCTTGATTATAGTTATCATATGATTCTCCTGCTAAAGGAGGAGGTGAAGGAGGTGAAGGAGGTGCTAAACACGCATATGAATTTCCATAGCAATAACCTTTTTTATAACCATTATTAAAACCAAGTGTATAATTGCTTTGTGAAAATATATTTAATGAACAGCTTAATAAATAAATTATAAAAAAATGTTTAATCATATTATGTATTTTTAGGTGAAATGATAAAATCAGTACAATGATTTTTCCATCATTTATCAATATTCAAATATAAGAAAAATAATACACATTTACTTTTGCACTAATAATTATTAAAAATTTGTAGCAACAGAGATTAAAAAAGTGTACACGGTATTTGCACTTTTTAGTCATTTTAGACCTATTAGCACAACTTATACAATTTTAACACAACTTGAAATAAAATAGTTTTTACCTCAAAATGAGGAGAATATAACAACAACGAGTAGGATAGAAGTCCTTGTAAATGCAGTAGGTGAAAGGAATTTTAAAAAACACTTGCAAAAAATTAAAAATAGTAGTAATATTGCACCTCTTAACCGGTCCTATAGCTCAGTTGGTTAGAGCACCTGACTCATAATCAGGTGGTCCCTGGTTCGAGCCCAGGTGGGACCACTAGTAAAATCAATGCCTTACAGAAATGTAGGGCTTTTTTGTTTTTTAATTTGCATACAATTTGCATACAATATCTTGCTTTTATCAAAAGCAATATCTTCAATTATGAGTTTTAATTGAACTTTCAAGAGCAAGGTATAATCCAACACCCACATATATTTCATCCCACATATTTTCCTGTATTGTCCCGGAAAGAATCACACTATATGGCTACAGTATGAATATTGTCTGTTTTCGAGTGCAAAAAGTACCTAGATAACAGCCCCCGGTCATGCGAAGTTAACCACTATCCCCCCTGTTGATCCAGTTTAACAATTAAATTTTTCAACAATGGAATTAAAAAAATCAAACAGGAATCAAGCACGAATTCGTGTGGCAATGCAGGGGCCTTCTGGCTCCGGAAAATCGTATTCATCACTTTTACTTGCTTATGGAATTTGTCAAGACTGGCACAAAATTGCAATCATTGACACAGAGCATCAATCGGCTCATCTTTACAGTCATTTAGGAGAATACAATGTTCTCAATCTTTCTGCACCTTACACTCCAGAGAGGTACATCGAAGCAATTACTACTTGTGAAAATGCAGGAATGGATGTAATCATTATTGATTCAATAAGCCACGAGTGGGAGGGTGATGGAGGAATCCTTGATATACATTCTAATATGTCAGGAAACTCTTTTACGAACTGGAGCAAGGTTACTCCTCGCCACAATGCGCTTGTACAAAAGATCCTTGCATCAAGTTGCCACATCATTGCAACAATTCGTAGTAAGCAAGATTACATACTTGCAGAAAAGAATGGAAAAACAGTTCCAGAAAAGGTCGGCATGAAAGGAGTTCAGAGGGATGGTCTTGAATATGACTATACCATTGTAATGGAATTAGACATGCACAACAACACAACTTGCACCAAAGACAGAACGCAGATTTTCAATTCACGCATACCTTTTAAAATTGATGAGAGTGTTGGTAAAAAAATCAAAAATTGGTGCAAAGATGGTGAGGGTTACAAAGACAATGAGATTATCGAATTGATTAATGCTTGTAAAACCTTTGACGAATTAAATGAGTTACACAAGAACCAACCTTATGTGAGGAAGTTTACAACCTATCTCAATAATAGAGCAGCAGTCATTAAAGGGGAAGCAAGAGATTATCGTGCAAGTCTTAATGGTCAAGCAGTATGATGAATATTGCAAATTTGGGAGAGGTCACAGTTGGATATAAATACAACTCTTCCCTGCAGAATCGACCAAAAATTACGGATGTAAAAATGGCTCATGATATTATTATGAGAATGATGGACATGGACAAAATTGGTTTGCAAGAACAAATTGTGGTTCTGTATCTGAATCAAGCAAATCTTGTGATTGGATCTTCGAATGCTTTTACAGGGGGACTAACTGGCTCTGTTGTAGATATACGAATCATTGTTGCAACTGCTCTCAATTTGATGGCAACAGGAGTGATAATTGCTCATAATCACCCCAGTTCAAATCTCAAGGCATCTATTCAAGATATCACATTGACAAAAAAACTCAAAACCGCATTGTCCTACATGGACATCAATCTTCTGGATCATTTAATAGTCACACCCGAAAACGAATACCTCTCCATGTCAAACGAGGGATTACTCTAATTCAATCAAATGACCTATCTGCGTGGTAGGTCATTTTCATTTATTCACAAATCAAAAACTTTATTATTATGGAATTACAAACCCACACAGCCGAAATCATTGGATTTCAACCAACATTTACTGTAGAAAGCAGTATCAATACCAACAAAAAACCATTTGTTGAAGCAAACACTGAAGAAGTCAGTTTATCCTTCTTAAAGAACAGTTGCATTGTACCTGTTTTCACGAAAGATAATGAAACAACTCTTTCACATCAAGAGTTTATCGAGAGTGTGAGAAATGCGATTACAAGTATTTTCCCAAATGAAATCATTGAGGAACCTGAAATTCGTGTATCTCATCAAATAAAAGGAAGAACACCCGATGCAATATATGTTCCTGTAAAAGATCTGCAGGAAAATCAGAAAACAACGTATTACGAACGCATGGCTTTCATTATCAGAATTCCATCTATTACAGAAACAATCAATGGCAATACTCTTGCATTGACAGTAGGTGGTGTAAGAGCACTCAATACAGAAAATCTGTATAACAAAAAGACTTATGAGAAATTTAAAATTTTCATAGGTTTTCAAAATATGGTGTGCTGTAACCTTTGTGTTTCAACAGATGGTTTCAAAGAAGAACTCAAAGCAATGTCTGCAATTGATTTGGAAGACAAAACACTTCAATTGTTCAGTTCCTATAATATGAACAGACACTTGAATGCGATGGAGCAACTTTCCAATTATTCCTTGACCGAATCTCAATTTGC